>CAYNFA010000943.1:0-1500 GCA_964396345.1 uncultured Thalassobaculum sp. | reverse complement strand
GTCGGTCAGGTCGTAGATCCGCTGCACCAGCACCCCGGTGAACAGGAAGTACGGGAACACCAGGATTCGCTTGAAGCCGAGGCGGGTGGCGTGCTCCAGCCCGGGCTCGACCAGCGGGAAGGTGACGCCGGAATAGCAGGTCTCGCCCCAGCCGAAGCCCATGCCTTCCCACAGCAGGCGCATGACCTTGGCGACGTTGGAGTTGGCGTCCGGGTCGCTGGCGCCGCGCCCGACCACCATCAGCAGGGTATCCTGCCGGGCGACCCGGTCGCCCGCCGCCGCCAGCGCCTGTTCGATCCGGTCGCCGGCGGCGTGCAGCATGCGGGTGTCGATGCCGAGCTCGCGTCCGTAGCGGATGGTGAGGCCCGGATGCTGGGCGGCGTAGGTGTTCAGCACCGACGGGATGTCGTTCTTGGCGTGGCCGGCGGCGAACAGCATTCCCGGCACCGCCAGGACGTCGGTCACCCCCTGGGCGCGCAGCGCGTCGAGGCCGTTGCGGATGATCGGCGTCGCGAATTCGAGATAGCCGTAGTCGACCGGGTAGCGGCCGGCCAGCCGTTCCTTCATGCGCTTGGCGAGCGCGCCGAACTGGTCGACCGCGTCCTGGTCGCGGCTGCCATGGCCGCAGATCATCACACCGAGCTTGCTCATTTCCGTCCCTCCGACCGCGGACAACGCGCCGGCGGGATGCGGGGCCGGATCGTCCGGCGGCATCACCCGGTCCTGGTTGTCGCGGATATCGCTTGCGATCTATCCGGCCCCTCGATTTCTCTCGGGGCACCCGTCACGTCTGGCGTGTCCCGGGCCGTATAGTGTGTTTCTAGACCCCGAGGCTGGAGGACCGCAACCATGCGCGCTTTGCCGGAACCGACCATCCCTGCCGGACACGCGTACTTCTTCGGCCTCGGTTACACCGCGCTGCGGCTCGCCCGGCGTCTGAAAGCCTCGGGCTGGCTGGTATCCGGGACGGTCCGTGACCCCGCGAAGGCGGATGCCCTCGCCGCTGCCGAGGGCATCGACGTCCGGGCCTTCGACGGCATCCGGCCGATGGCCGACCCGGGCCTGGACGGGGTCACCCACGTCATCGATTCGATTCCGCCGGAGCCCGACGGCGCTCCGGCACTCGTTCGCCACCGGGCCGACCTGCTGGCCTGCGCCAGCCTCGGCTGGGTCGGGTACCTCTCGACGCCGGCGGTGTACGGCGACCGCCAGGGCGGCTGGGCGCGCGAGGACGAGGCGCCGACCCCCGGCTCGCCCCGGGGCGAGCGGCGGGCCGCCGCCGAGCGGGACTGGGTCACGGCGTTCGAGGGGACCCGGGTGGCGGTGCAGGTGTTCCGGATCGCCGGCATCTACGGCCCCGGTGCCGGCCGCAACCCGGTCGAGGCCCTGAAGGCGGGGACGGCGCGGATCGTCGACAAGCCCGGCCAGGTGTTCAACCGCGTCCACGTGGACGACATCGGCAGCGTCCTGCTGGCGTCGATGGCCCGCCCGCGGCACGGC
>CAYNFA010000942.1:0-1507 GCA_964396345.1 uncultured Thalassobaculum sp. | reverse complement strand
AGTTCGTTCGGGTCGGGAGCGCGCGTCATGGCGGCGGAGTATGTCACGCGCCCGGATTCCGGCCAAGCGACGGAAGCCCGGGCCAGCGCCCTGATTTCGCGACGCGGCACGCCGGGAACCCAAGCGTTTCCAAGTGTTTCCAACCTTACCCGTTGCAAAGCAAAAGACAAACGCGCAGTGTTTCAAACGCGCAGTGTTTGATACGGTTCGAGCCAAGGTCGTGCGAACCGTGGAACCGGAGGCGGCCAGTCGGGCGCCACGATGAGGGAGCAGCGGACGACGTGATGGCGGAAAAGACCAGGACATCCCGCGCCCAGAACGGCAAGGCCGACGGCGACAACGGCGTCGTCACCATCAAGAAATACGCCAACCGGCGCCTCTACAACACCGCGACCAGCAGCTACGTCACCCTCGACCATCTCTGCCAGATGGTTAAGGAGGACGTGGACTTCGTGGTGTACGACGCCAAGACCGGCGAGGACATCACCCGGGCGGTGCTGACGCAAATCATCGTGGAGGAGGAGGGCAAGGGTCAGAACCTGCTGCCGATCGGCTTCCTGCGCCAGCTCATCGGGTTCTACGGCGACAACCTGCAGATGGTGGTGCCGCGCTACCTGGAGACGGCGATGACCACATTCTCCGACAACCAGGATCGCATGCGGAGCTACATGAAGGAGGCGTTCGGGGGCCTGTTCCCGTTCACCCAGTTCGACGACATGACGAAGACCAACCTGGCCATGTTCGAGCAGGCCATGAAGATCTTCACCCCTCCGGTCGGCGGCCCGATCAAGCCGACGCCGACGACGGCCGAGCCGGAGTCCAGCGCCGACCAGACCGCAGCCGCCGTGCGCACCCTGCAGGACCAGGTGGAACAGCTCCGCCATCAGCTCGAGAAACTCGGCACGACCGACAAGTCCTGACACCTCGCCGGAGGATCCCGCCGTCGGTCGTCGCACGGCTTGGCACCGGGCTATGCCCTGAGGGTGCCGCCGGTGTGCTTCTCGACGGCGGCAACGATCTTGCGGCCGACCGCCTCGATCTGCTCGTCGTTCAGGGTCGCGATCCGTGGCTGCAGGGTGACCTCGATCGCGATCGACTTGGCGCCCTCGGCCACGCCGGCGCCGCGGTACTCGTCGAACACCCGCACCCCGTCGATCAGCGCCTTGTCGGCCCCGGCGGCGGCGCGCACCAGCTTGTCCGCCGGAACCTCGTCGGCGACCACGAAGGCGAAGTCGCGGATCACCGCCTGGAACGGAATGCGTTCCAGCAGCGGACGCTGGGGTCCCTTGCGTTTCGGCATCGGCACCGCGTCCAGCAGCACCTCGAAGGCGACCGCCGGGCCCTTCAGGCCGAAGGCCTGCAGGATGCGCGGGTGCAACTCGCCGAAGCGGGCCAGCACCGTCGGCCCGAGGCGCAGGCAGCCGGACCGGCCCGGGTGGTACCAGGCGGGAGCGTCGGTGGTGACCTGCAAATTGCCGGCCGGCGCCTCCAGCGCTTCCAGCAGGTC
>CAYNFA010000941.1:0-1511 GCA_964396345.1 uncultured Thalassobaculum sp. | reverse complement strand
GCCCGGGAGTTCCAAGAAACGCGCCGACGCGATCGTCGGACATCCTGGCGTCGTCGAAGAGTTCCTCCCGGTGCACCCCATCCGCCAGCATCAGCGAATCGAGACCGGCCGCCACCGCCCCGGCCACGTCGGTCGCGCGGTTGTCGCCGATCACCAGGACCCGGCAAGGCGGCACCCCGAGCCGTGCGATGGACCGCGCGAACACCGGGGCGTGCGGCTTGCCGTGATAGTGCACCCGGCCGCCGAGCTCCTGGTAGCGGTCGGCGAGGGCACCAGCGTGAATCTTCAGAACGCCACGGTCGACCACCAGACGGTCGGGATTGGCGCACAGCATCAACAAGCCGCGCTCGACGCCTCGGCGCATGGCTGCTTCGTAGACGGCAACGGTGTCCGTCTCGCCCTCGGGTCCGGCGTTCAGGATCCAGTCGGCGGCATCCAGGTCGTCGGTCGGCTCAAACCCGGTTCCCGGCAGGATGTCGGTGAACCGGCTTGGCGCGAAGCCGTACGCGAGAGGGCCGAGGCCACCGTGCAGGGCATCCACCCGGTCCCGCAGATGGCGATGGCTCTCACCGCCCGAGGTGATGATCTCGCGATAGAGGTCGGCGCCGAGGCCGATGCGCTCCAGGCGGCCCGCCACCGCCGACGGCAACCGCGGCGAGTTCGACAGGATCACCACCGCCTTGCCGGAGCCGGCCAGCGCGCGCAACGCGTCGAGCGCCGCCGGGAACACCTCACCGCCATCGTAGAGCGTGCCCCAGACATCGATCACGTACCCGTCGTAGCGCTCGGCGATTGCCGCCAGACCGTCGATCCTGTCGTACATTCCGTCCCTCGCGCCGACCGGGTCGTTCACGGAGCCCCCGCGAGCGGTCGCGGTTCGCCGAACAGATACCCCTGGCCGAAATCGACACGCAACTCCAGCAAGTCCAGAAGCATATCCTCGCTCTCGATCTTCTCGACGATCAGATCGACGGCGCTGCGGTCGAGCGCGCCCTTGAACGCCCGCATGTCCAGCACCGGGCGATCGCCGCGGGCAAGCTCATGCAGCAGGTGCGCCCCCACCTTGATGTAGCGGAACCCCTGGGACGCGAGGTCCTCCAGATCGAGATCCATGTCGGTCACCTGGTCGAGCGAGAACCGGTAGCCGCAGCCCCGCAGGCGCTGCAAATTGACCCGGGTCAGGTAGTCGCCGGCGGCGATGCTGGCTTGGTCGAACTCGAAGATCAGCGTCTCGGCAAGCTGCCGATTCTCGGCCATGAAGGCGATGAAGTCCTGGAAGAAGTCCGCATCGGCCAGCGAGGCGCTGGAGATGTTGCAGAAGAAGCCGACATCCGGTTGGTCGCGGCGCGCCCGCCGCACGAGCTGCACGCAGCGCACCAGCAGCAGGTTGTCGATGGCCGCCACCAAGCCGGCACGCTCGGCCACCGGGATGTACTGCTCCGGCGTGATGAGGCCGCCGCCCTCGGTCATGATCCGCGAATAGCACTCGTAGAACCGGCGCTTGCGCTGCG
>CAYNFA010000940.1:0-1512 GCA_964396345.1 uncultured Thalassobaculum sp. | reverse complement strand
AAGGCACGCGAGAATCTTGATGGTATCAAGATCGGCGCCTTTCAGGCCGCCCAGTTCTGCAATTTCTATCATCCAGGCAAAAATCCGGCCTGGATGGTGTTTACCATGCCGTTTCTGCCACTCGGTGACCTCGAAGTGTCGATGAAGGTCCGGGAGGTGGCGATGGCGCACCCGGCATTTGTTGCGGACATGGCCAACTGGAACGCCATGCCGTATTTCTCGGCGCTTCTGCCGCAATATGAGTTTCTCGGCCGCGGTCCGGCACCCAAGACCCTGGAAGGCTGGAAAGGCCTGAGGGTTCGGGCCGGCGGCGGAATCGGCACGGCGATGGAGAAACTCGGTGCCAGCCTGACCACGGTACCCGCCACCGAGGTTTATACGGGTATGGAGCGAGGCACGATGGACGCCGCGTCCTTCCCGTACACCTACTCGCACGCTGCCTATCAGATCCACGAGATCAGCAATTGGTTCACCTCGAACATGTCGCCGGGCACGTCCGAGTGCGCCACCGTGCTCAACAAAGACGCCTACGCCAAGCTTCCGGAGCAGTACCAGAAGCTGCTGATGGACCTGAAGGCGGAAGCCTACCCGGTGCAGATCAAGGCCTATCACGACATCGACAAGAAGAACCTGCCGATGTTCCGCGAGAAGCTCGAGGAGATCGTCTACACCGACGAGCAATTGGCTGAGTTCCGCCAGATCGCCGGTAAGCCAGTCTGGGACCAGTGGGTCGCGGAGAACAAGGACAAGTTCGACGCCCAGGGCCTGATCGACATGATCGTGGCGGAAGCCGAGGCGGCGATCGCCGCCAAGAAGTAGGCCGCCGCGGGATCCGGTATCGGGAGGGCCGCGCCATCGGCGCGGCCCCCTCCAGCCGATCGGTCGCGCATTGGCCCGCCGCACGGGGCTTCCGGGGCGGGCAACTTCCTCATCGAGAGGGATCAGGACATGACCCAGCCCCTGACCTGGACGCCGGAACAAGAGGCGTCCGGAGGCCGCGCCGTCGCCCGGCTCGACCGTGCCCTGCACGCGGTTGAGCGCGTCACCGCAATTTTTTCCGGTCTGTTCATCTTCGGGCTGATGTTTGTCGGCGTCGCCCAGATTCTCGGCCGGAAGCTCTTCAACTACCCGATCTTCGGCTACATCGACGCGGTCGAGATGTCGATCGCGGTCTTCGCGTTCCTGGCGATCGCCTACTGCGAGCGGATGAACGGCCATGTCCGCATGGAGCTGCTGATCGGCAAGCTGCGCGGGAAGCCGCTCTGGCTGGCCGAGGCGGCTGGGCAGCTGCTCGGCCTGATCCTCCTGGCGGTCCTGATCTACTACGGTTGGGAACACGCCATGCGCGCTTACAACTACGGCGATTCGACCATCGACGCCCAAATCCCCTGGTGGCCGTCGAAGATGCTGATTCCCTTCGCGTTCGGGCTGCTGTTCCTGCGCCTGCTCCTCAATCTGGTCGGCTATGTCCGCCTGTTCGCCAACGCAGACGCAGCACCGGTGGCGGTGCCG
>CAYNFA010000939.1:0-1512 GCA_964396345.1 uncultured Thalassobaculum sp. | reverse complement strand
TGGGGTTCTGCTCGTTGTTGATCCTGCTGCAGGCGCTCGTGGTGGCGCTCGCGGAGTTCATGGATCCGTGGTTGGCTTCGGTGGTGGTCGCCGTTGGCACCGGCATCGTCTCCCTCATCCTGATCAAGTCCGGGCAGTCCCGGCTCGACCCCCAGAATCTGACACCGGAGCGAACCATTCGATCGGTGCAGAAGGATTCCGAACTCGTCACAGGGAGGGCGCCGTAATGGCCGACACCGACAGCCTCGATGAGGTCGAACGCGAGATCCGTTCGACCCGTCATCGTATCGACGATCACCTCGACGCTCTCCTCGGCAAGGTCTCGGCCAGCCATCTGATCGGCGACGCCATCACCGGCGTGCGCCGCGAGGGCGGGGAGTTTGCGGCCAGCCTTGGCCAGCGGGCCAAGGAGAACCCGGTCGCAACCACCATGGCGGTGGCTGGATTGGCATGGTTGATGGTGTCCGACCGGTCACGCAGCCCGTCCGCGGCGTCGTCGGCCGGCCGCTACCCGCTGCCGGTCCCGGTCGGCCAAGGCGCGTCCGCGGCGTCGTCTGCGGACACATCGGAGCTTGGTGATTCCGCGGGCGATCGCGCCCGCGCCGCCATGCGTCAGGCCCGTGACACCTCGGCGTCGGCTGCGCACGCGGTCGGTGACAAGGCGCGTCAGGCAGGGGATGCCGCGCGCGACGCCGTCGATGCGATCCGCTCGGGCGCGCACGGGCTTGGCGACCGCGCCGGGCGGGCCCGCGCCGCGGTGGTCGATACCACCACCGGGACCGTTCAGGGCGCCCGCGACGCCACCCGGCGGGCGGGCGATTTTCTTGCCGAGAATCCGCTGATGGTCGGCGCCATCGGCCTGATGATCGGTGGCCTGATCGCGGCGGCCCTGCCGTCGACCCGCCGGGAGGACGAACTCGTCGGCGAAACCGCCGACCAGCTCAAGCGTGAGGCCGGTGCCGTGGCCCGAGAGGCGGTCCGCGAAGGCGAGAAGGTCGTCGGCGCTGCCGTTCAAGGGGCCGAGGAAGAAGCCGAGCGCCAGGACGTCGGCCGCAGGACCGCCGAGAAGGCGCTGAAGGGCGGCACCGAAGTCGCCAAGTCGGCTGTCCGGTCCGCCGGCAAGGAGGTCCGTCGTTCCGGCAACGGAAACGCCGATTCCGAGACCAGGCCCGGATCTGCGTCCACCGCCAGGGGGTCCGGGGTCGCGTCGGCCGTACCGTCGTCCAGCTCCACCGCCGTCAACCCGCCCGCTGCAGCGGAATCCCCCGACAAGCCGGATTTCGGGACCGACGGTGCCAGTCTGCCCGTCGATACCGCCGCTCCGGCCGTCCCGGGTGTCGACACGGCCGGCGATCACCGGCCGGCGCCGGGCAGCGGCCCCGCCGCCTCGGGTGGCTCCCGTCCGCTGAATTCCTGATTCAATCCCGCCGCCGGACAAACGACCGGCGGCGGGATACTCCAGGGGAATCGGGTGAACGGCTCATGATGCGATGAGGGATGCGAGGAAGTCGT
>CAYNFA010000938.1:0-1513 GCA_964396345.1 uncultured Thalassobaculum sp. | reverse complement strand
ACGGTATGGCAAATCGGCCCGGTCGCCGGGGGCGTACGCGAGGTGGTGTGGTCCGAGTCCGGACAGGCGCGGCGCGTCCGGGCGCGCGCGCTGCTGATCGCGACCGGGGCGATGGAGCGCCCGGTGCCGATACCCGGGTGGACGTTGCCGGGTGTCACGACGGTCGGGGCCGTGCAGGTGGCGTTGAAGCAGGCGGCGGTGTACCCGCGGGGCCGGCTGGTGATCGTCGGGTCCGGTCCGCTGCCGCTGCTGCTGGCCGCCCAGCTCGTGGCTGCCCGGATCCCGGTGGCAGCGATCCTCGACACCACGCCGCCGGGCCGCCTGACCGCCGGGATGGCGCTCCTGCCGGCGGCGGCGCTCGGGGCCCCGGACACGCTTCGCAAGGGGCTGGCGCTGCTGCGGGCGCGCGAACGCTCGGGCGTGCCGGTCTGGCGGCATGTCAGGGAGGTGCGCGCCGAAGCCGGTCTGCACGGGTCGGTGACTGCGGTGCGGTTTCGCTCGGCCTCCGGCGACGAGGAGCGGATCGAGGCCGACGCGGTCGCGCTGCACGAAGGCGTGGTTCCGAACCCGCAGCTGACCAGGCTGGTGGGCGCCGATCACCGTTGGCACGACGCGCAACGCTGCTTCCACCCGGTGACCGACAGTTGGGGCGAGACTACGGCGGCCGGCGTGTTCGTCGCGGGCGACGGCGGCGGCATCCTCGGGGCTCGGGCCGCCGAAGCGTCAGGCCGGCTCGCGGCGCTGGGTGCCGCCGGCCGGATCGGGCGACTCGGCGAGAGCGCCCGAGAGTTCAAGGCAACGCCCTGGCTGGCCCGGCGGCGGGGCGAACGGTCGCTGCGGCGCCTGCTGGACGCGCTTTACCCGGCTCCGGACTGGATCGCGGCCCCGGAAGACGACGCCATCGTGTGCCGTTGCGAGGAGGTGACTGCCGGCGCGCTCCGGGCGGTGGCCGGCAACGCGGCCGGCCCGAACCAGGCTAAGGCCTATGCGCGGTGCGGCATGGGGCCGTGCCAGGGCCGGATGTGCGGGCTCACCGTCAGCGAGATGATCGCGCACGCCCACGGCGTCAGCCCGGCCGACGTCGGCTATTTCCGGATCCGGGCGCCGATCAAGCCGGTGACTGTCGACGAACTGGCTTCGCTGAGCGACGAGTCCGCCGCGTGAGTCTCCGGCGCCAACCGTGACCGCGCTGGTCGTCATCGTCTTCGTCGCGGTCTATGTCGGCCTCGCCCTTGGAAGGATCCCGGGCCTCGGCATTGACCGCACCGGGTTCGCGCTGCTCGGGGCGCTGGTGCTGTACGCCCTCGGCGCGGTCGACGATGCAGGCGTGGCGGCATCGGTCGACGTGCCGACGCTGGTGGTGCTATTCGGGCTGATGGTGCTGTCGGCGCAGTTCTACGTCAGCGGCTTCTACGACCTCTGCGCGCACGCCATCGGCCATGGCGGGGCCTCGCCGCGGCGGCTGCTGGCGTTGACGGTGGGAATGTCATAAAAGTACCAGCCTCACTCGGTA
>CAYNFA010000937.1:0-1525 GCA_964396345.1 uncultured Thalassobaculum sp. | reverse complement strand
CCTGGAGGACGGACACTGGAAGATGATCGGCCATCACACCGACCTCCTGCCGTTTCTGGAGAAGTGACCGGCCGGGTCGGCGATCGGGCTCACGCCGTCTCCTTGAACAGCTCGCGGCCGATCAGCATGCGGCGGATCTCGCTGGTGCCGGCGCCGATCTCGTAGAGCTTGGCGTCGCGCAGCAGCCGGCCGGTCGGGTAGTCGTTGATGTAGCCGTTGCCGCCCAGGCACTGGATCGCCTCCAGCGCCATCCAGGTCGCCTTCTCGGCGGCGTACAGGATGGCGCCGGCGGCGTCCTTGCGGGTCACCTCGCCGCGGTCGCAGGCGCGCGCCACCGTGTACACGTAGGACTTGGCGGCGTTCATGGTCACGTACATGTCGGCCAGCTTGCCCTGCATGATCTGGAACTCGCCGATCGAGCGGCCGAACTGCTTGCGCTCGTGGACGTAGGGGATCACCACGTCCATGCAGGCCTGCATGATGCCGGTCGGGCCGGCGGCCAGCACCGCGCGCTCGTAGTCGAGCCCGCTCATCAGCACCTTCACGCCGCCGTCGACCGTGCCCAGCACGTTCTCCTCGGGCACCTCGACGTCCTGGAACACCAGTTCGCCGGTGTCGGAGCCCCGCATCCCGAGCTTGTCGAGCTTCTGGGCGACCGAGAACCCCTTCATGCCCTTCTCGATCAGGAAGGCGGTGATGCCGTGCTGGTTCTTCTCCGGGTCGGTCTTGGCGTAGACCACGATCACGTCGGCGGTCGGGCCGTTGGTGATCCACATCTTGCCGCCGTTCACGATCCAGCGGTCGCCCTTCTTCTCGGCACGGGTGCGCATCGACACCACGTCCGACCCGGCCCCCGGCTCGCTCATCGCCAGCGCGCCGACGAACTCGCCGGAGGTCAGTTTGGGGAGGAACCGGCGGCGCTGCTCCTCGGTGCCGTTCAGCCTGATCTGGTTGACGCAGAGGTTGGAGTGGGCGCCGTAGCTCAGGCCGACCGAGGCCGAGGCCCGGCTGATCTCCTCCATCGCCACGCAATGCTCGAGGTAGCCCATGCCGGCGCCGCCGTACTCCTCGCCGACGGTGACGCCGAGCACGCCCAGATCGCCGAGCTTGCGCCACAGATCGTGCGGGAAGGTGTTGTCGCGGTCGATGTCGGCGGCGCGCGGCGCGATCTGGTCGGCGGCGAAGCTGCGCACGCTGTCACGCAGCATGTCGGCGGTCTCGCCGAGATCGAAGTTGAGGCCCGGGTAATCGTTGGGGATCATGGCGTGGCTCTCCCTTCAGCGGTCAGGCCGGCGGTTCGTCCGCCATGCCCGCCATCAACATGAGGGTGGCGAGCGCGGTCGCCACCAGTTTTTCGCCTCCGTCGGCCAGCCGGACCGAGACGTCGGCGCGCGCCACCACCAGCGTGCGGCCCGGACGGATCACCCGGCCGCGCGCGACCAGGGCCACCCCGGATGCCGGCGCCATCAGGTTCAGCTTGTACTCGACGGTCAGGATCGAGGCATCCGCCGGGGCCAGCGTGAAG
>CAYNFA010000936.1:0-1527 GCA_964396345.1 uncultured Thalassobaculum sp. | reverse complement strand
GGGTTCCGGCTCCGTCCCGCCTGCGGCGGCCCGGTCCGGAATGACGACAAGAGAGGGGGCGCTGCCGCCGGGGCGACCTGCGAAGCGGGAGCCGCGAAGCGCCGAGCCAGTTCATTCTCGCGCTCTGGGTACGGCGGGCCTGCCGTTTGCGAATTCCACTGCAAGCCGCGGAGCGCGACGCCGTCGCGTCGGGGATAGCGTCCGGCCGTCCCTCACCGAACGGCAGACACCCCGATGAACGCCCCCGCCCCGCGGCTTCCCGTCGCCTTCAACCGCCTCGCCTGGTCGAACCTCGCTGCGCAGTCCGCCGAACAGGTGGCGCTGGCCGCCGCCCCGCTGGTCGCCGTGCTGGCGCTCGGCGCCGGCGAGGCTGAGACCGGGCTGCTGCAGACCGCGCTGACGCTACCGTTCCTGTTGCTGGCGATACCGGCCGGGCTGCTCGCCGACCGGGTGTCCCGCAAGTCGATGATGGTCGGAGCCGAGGCGCTGCGGGCGCTCGCCCTGCTCGCGATCCTGGTCATGGCGCAGTCGGGGCTGATCACTTGGCCGATGCTGGCGCTGTTCGGCTTCATCGCGTCGTGTGGGACGGTTGCCTACAGCGTCGCCGCGCCGGCGCTGGTCCCGGCGCTGGTGCCGCCGGCCATGCTGGGTGCCGCCAACTCCCGCATCGAGTTGGCGCGCACGGTCGCCTTCACCGCCGGCCCGGCGGTCGGCGGCGCGCTGGTCGGTCTGACCGGAGCCGGAGCGGCGTTCGCGTTCGCCGCCGGGCTTTCGGTCCTGGCGGTGCTGCTGCTGAGCGGCCTGCACGAGCCGGTGCGCGCCCTGCCGCGCCGGCGCAGGCCGTTCGATGAGATCGCGGAAGGCGCGGTGTTCGTCGCCCGCCACCCCCTGCTCCGGCCGGTGCTGGTTACCCAGTTTGTCTTCAACACCGCGTTCTTCGTCATCATGGCGGTGTTCGTGCCCTACGCGGTCCGCCACCTGGGGCTGACCGCGTCCGGAATCGGCGTGGTGCTGGGGCTGTACGGTCTCGGCATGCTGGTGGGCGCGCTCGCCGCCCCAACGGTCCTGCGCCGGTTGCCGTTCGGGGTGGTGATCGCCGTCGGCCCGGTCGTCGGCCTCGCCGCGTCGCTGGTCATGACGCTGACCATCTGGGCACCGACGCCTGTGCTCGCCGCGGCCAGCCTGTTCCTGCTCGGGGTCGGGCCGATCCTGTGGGTGATCAGCACGACGACGCTGCGCCAGGCGGTGACGCCGCAGCGGCTGCTCGGCCGGGTGTCGTCGTTCAGCGTGCTGGCGCAGGGGTCGCGGCCGCTGGGCGCCGCGATCGGCGCCGGGGTCGGCGCGTTCGCCGGCGCCGAGGCCTGCCTGATCGTGGCGGTCGCCGGGTTCCTGGCCCAGGCGGCGGTGATCCTGGCGTCGCCTGCCGTCCGCCTGGCGCGGCAGCCGGCGATGGCGGCGGAGGCCTGATCCGGCGGGGACTGTCAGGAATTTCGTGTGTGGCCGGGCATAATGGGAAAGAAGGAGACA
>CAYNFA010000935.1:0-1528 GCA_964396345.1 uncultured Thalassobaculum sp. | reverse complement strand
CCGCGCCCGTTCGCCACCAAGCCGGCGCAGCACCTCCTGGCGGCTGGCATCGCCGTAGAAAACCGGCAGGCCGGCCCGGCGTGCCTCGCGGACACGCTGCGCGTCGGTGTCGAGCGCAACGTAGGAGACCAGCTTGGCATCAAGCAGGCGCGCCACCGTCCGGCCGACCCGTCCAAACCCGGCGATGATGATGTGGTCGACCCGCTCGCCGCCGCCGTCGTAATCGGCGAGCTCCAGATTCTGGCGATGCTCCATCCGATCGCCAACCCATCCGGCCAGCCACACGACCGCCGGCGTCGTCGCCATGCTGATCGCGATCACCACGAACAGCATGTCGCTGAGACCGTCGGGCATCAGCGCCTTCGATCCGGCGAGGCCAAGGATCACGAACGCGAACTCACCGCCCTGGGCCAGCAGCGCGCCGGCCCGCAGGGCCGCCGCAAAAGGCATCCGGAACGCCAGCGCCAGCAACAGCACCAGGACCAGCTTCAACAGCACGAGCCCGGCGAGGAAGGCCGCCACGGTGAGAAACTCGCGAACCGCCAGCCCCAGATCGACGGTCATGCCGACCGTCATGAAGAACAGTCCGAGCAGGATGCCCCGGAACGGCTCGATGTCGGCCTCGACCTGATGGCGGAACTCGCTTTCCGACATCAGCAGGCCCGCCAAGAACGCCCCGAGCGCCATCGACAACCCGACCTGCTGGGTAGCCCAGCCGATTCCAAGCACGACCAGCAGGGTCATCGCCGTGAACACCTCGGGGGCATTCGCCGCCGCGATCACGTGGTAGAGCGGGCGCAGAAGGTGGCGCCCCACCACGACGATCACGGTAAGCGCGACGGCCGCTTTCAGCAGCATCGCGGTCAGTGCCATCGCGACCGACTCGCCATCGCCCCCAAGCGCGACCAGCGGTACCACCACGAGGATCGGAACCACCGCCAGATCCTGGAACAGCAGCACCGCAAAGGCGGCCCGGCCGTGACGCGTCGCGAGTTCGCCCCGTTCGGTCATGAGTTGCAGGACGAACGCCGTCGAGGACAGCGCCAGCGCCGCGCCGACCACGGCGCTGACCGCCAGTCCGTAGCCCATCGCCACCCCGATGCCGGTGATGGCCAGGCCGGTGACCGCCACCTGCGCGGCACCCAGCCCGAACACCAGACGGCGCATCACCTTCAGTCGCTCGAGCGACAACTCGAGCCCGATCGCGAACAGCAGGAACACCACGCCGATCTCGGCGAGTTCGCGGGTCTCGTCGACATCGTCGACCATGCCAAGCGCGTGCGGGCCGATGACGGCGCCGGCGGCGAGGTACCCCAATACGAGACTGAACTTCAGACGGCGCAGCAATGGCGCCACCAGCACCGCCGCCGCCAGCAGAACCAGGGCGTCGCCGATGGTGCCGGGATGCCCTTCGCCTGGCATTCCGCCGAACGCGCTTAGCAGGCTTTCCACCGGCGTCCCCCTCTCGACTCGGATGTTGCGAAGACTACCCCGTGCGCCGTCAACTGACACATAACAGCCGAATTCG
>CAYNFA010000934.1:0-1530 GCA_964396345.1 uncultured Thalassobaculum sp. | reverse complement strand
ATTCGACTTCGAAGGGCGGTTCGCGAACTTCCGCGAGGGGTTCCGCCCGAACGTCGACGCCACCGAATCGATCCGCGGATCGCGCGCCGGCGAGTTGGTCGCGCGGTGCATGGTCGAGGTCGGAACCAGTTCCTACTACCGGGCGCTCGGCGACGCCACCGAGGAGCCGGCGCTGAAGGCGATCTGCCGGTTCATCGCCGGCGACGAGTTACGCCACTACAAGTTGTTCTACACCCACCTGAAGCGGCTGCTGGAGCAGGACAACATCGGAACCGTGCGCCGCCTGCGCCTGGCGCTCGGGCGGATCATGGAGACCGAGGACGACGAGCTTGCCTACGCGTTCTACGCCGCCAACAACCAGGGCGAACCCTATGACCGCGAGCACAACACCCGGGCCTACATGCGGCGCGCCTACCAGTATTACCGCGACCCGCACATCGAGAAGGCGCTCGCGATGATCTTCAAGGCGTGCGGGCTGAAACCGCATTCGCCGCTGTTCCAGGCGACCAACTACGGTGCGAAATGGCTGCTGGCCAAGCGCCAGCGCGACCTCGCGAAGCTGGCGGCCTAGGACAGGGGCGACGGCGTCGGGGCGACGGCGTCGGAGCGGCGGGTGGGTCCCGGGTCTCGCTGCGCTCGCCCGGGATGACGACAGTGTTGGGGAGGCGCTCGCTGGCCCCTTGCCGTGGTCTCGCGTCAGCGATCGCGTCCTCACCTCACCGTCGTCACCCCGGACGAGCGCGCCTCCGGCGCGATCGAGCCGGGGCCCATGGCGCGACGGGCGGGTCGCGAAGGCGCTCGCCGGCCTCCTCTCGCGGTCGTCATCACGTCGGCGATCGCGTCCTCTCCCTCACCGTCGCCACCCTGAACGAGCGCGCGCATGCCAACTTTGAGGCAGACCAACCGGGCAGCGATTTGCCCTGCCCGTTCACGGTGCTAGCGTGGGGCGCGATACTCAACCGACCGGACCAACGCCCGTGCTGCCCCAGGAACTGATCCGCACCAAACGCGACGGCGGACGGCTGAGGGCCGACGCCGTCGCCGGCTTCGTGGCCGGCGTCAGCGACGGCAGCATCACCGAGGGCCAGGCCGCGGCGTTCGCGATGGCGGTGTATTTCCAGGGCCTCGACGCCGACGAGCGCGCCGCCCTGACCCGCGCCATGGCGGCGAGCGGCCGGGTCCTGGCGTGGCCCGACTTGCCCGGGCCGGTGCTCGACAAGCACTCGACCGGCGGCGTCGGCGACAAGGTCAGCCTGATGCTGGCGCCGATCGTGGCGGCCTGTGGCGGCTACGTGCCGATGATCTCGGGCCGCGGGCTCGGGCACACCGGCGGCACCCTCGACAAGCTCGACTCGATCCCCGGCTACGCGACCTCGCCGGACCTTGCGACCTTCCAGAAGGTGGTGCGCGAGACGGGCTGCGCGGTGATCGGCCAGACCGACGACCTGGCGCCCGCCGACCGGCGGCTCTACGCCATCCGCGACGTCACCGCGACCGTGGAGTCGATCCCGCTGATCGTCGCCTCGATCC
>CAYNFA010000933.1:0-1531 GCA_964396345.1 uncultured Thalassobaculum sp. | reverse complement strand
GAGAAGCCGCACACGCTTCTAAACGCATGATATCCAGCGGGTTGAGAGATGGCTTGTGACCGAGCCGTGACCGCCATGGTGGTTCGGGAACACTCCCTGGCACGGCATCGACGACGAACGCTTGCCCTGGCCCGGCCGACACGCATGATCGTGGCGTGCGCCGCAGATCATGGGAGCCCCTCCGATGCCGACCCTTCGATACCTGGCCATTGCCCTCGTCCTCACGGCGGCGCTCGCCGGCTGCGGGTCCGACCGCGCCGAGTTGGCCCGCCTCGCCCCGTATGGGGCCGAGCCGCGGGATCCCTGCGGGCCGACCACCCGGGGGGTGTCGCTGCGCGACATCGACGACGATATCGAGGACTGGAGCGTCGAGGACGCCCGCGAGGAGCTTGGGCCGCCCCTGCTGGTGCGGGAGGAGGCGGGGGTCAAGAGGGCCGGATGGTACGACGTCACGATCGGCCAGCAGACCTGCGGCACCCTGCTGACGATCCTGGAGCGCGACCGTCAGCGCATCGTGACCGTCCAGGACCTGAAGCCGCACCAGATCTGGCAGGTCCTCGACGGCAAGTTCCCCGACTGACCCGTGGTCACCGTAACCGGGCCCGACAGGTGTCGATGATGAACCGGACGCCACAGAGCGAGCGGATTGCCGGATGGGCGGCGATGGCGACGGTGGGGTTGTTCGTCTTGATCGCGGACTCGCTCTACGCGTCCGACGATCTCGAGGACCCGATCTACGGCAACCTCGCCTACGCGGCGATGTTCCTGGTCGTCGATCTGACCAACCGCGCCCTCGGCGCGCCGGCTGCCCGGCGGGTGGTTTACGCCGCCGCCGCCACCCAGGGTTCGCTGTTCTTCATGTACGGCGACTTCCACATGACGCTGGTCGGCGTCTCGGCGGTGCTCTGGGGACAGTTGCTGAACGTCTGGCTGTTCGACCGGCTGCGGCGACGGTCGCGGTGGTGGTTGCCGCCGCTGGCGTCGTCGGTAGCGGCGGTCATCCTGGACGGCTTTGTCTACTTCGGCGTCGAGTCCGGCCTGACCGACCCGATCTGGTTCCCCGTCCTGCTCGAGGACCTGTCGGGGCTGCTGCCCTGCGTCGTGGCGATGGTCGGGGCGTACTGGTTGCTCCTGAACCTGCTGCCGGAGTCCTGGCGCGATACCGTCCCCGCCGCCGGGCCGGCGGCGTAGCCGGCCCTCGACATGGCGGGTGCGCGGCTGTATCACGCGCGTACTATCGGAAAACGAGGAGCAAGGCGATGCGCACGCACGCCATGGAGCGCAACGCGCTGGTCGCCGGCGCCTCCGCCATGGGGCTGGTGGTGCTGGTCTCCAACATCGCGGTCGGCTTCCCGATCAACGACTGGCTGACCTGGGGCGCGCTAAGCTATCCGCTGGCGTTCCTGGTGACCGACCTGATGAACCGCATCCTCGGCGCCGCACCGGCCCGGCGGGTGGTGTATGTCGGCTTCGCGATCGGCGTGGCACTGTCGCTGGCCCTCGCCGACGCGCGGATCGCGATGGCCTCGGG
>CAYNFA010000932.1:0-1534 GCA_964396345.1 uncultured Thalassobaculum sp. | reverse complement strand
GTAGATGCACCAGGCGTCGCCGGTGCGCGGATGGGTGGCGTGCAGGATGCGGTACAGGGTCGGGTCACGCAGGTTGATGTTGCCCGACGCCATGTCGATCCTGGCGCGCAGCACGCGGGCGCCGTTCGGGAACTCGCCGGCCCGCATGCGCCGGAACAGGTCGAGGTTCTCCTCCACGCCGCGGTCGCGGAACGGGCTCGGCGTGCCGGCCTCGGTGAGGGTGCCGCGGGTACGCCGCATCGCCTCGGCGGACTGGTCGTCAACATAGGCTTTGCCGGCGCGGATCAGGTGCTCGGCCCACTCGTACAGCGTTTCGAAGTAGTCGGACGCGTGGTACAGGTGCGCGCCCCAGTCGAAGCCGAGCCAGCGCACATCGCGCTGGATGGCGTCGATGAACTCCTGCTCCTCCTTCACCGGGTTGGTGTCGTCGAACCGCAGGTGGCAGCGGCCGCTGAACTCCTCGGCGACGCCGAAGTTAAGGCAGATCGACTTGGCGTGGCCGAGGTGTAGGTAGCCGTTCGGCTCCGGCGGGAACCGGGTGACCGGCGCCTCGTACCGGCCGGCGGCGAGATCGGCGCGGACGATCTCGCGGATGAAGTCCTGGCCGACGGCCTCCGGCGTGCCTGGAGTCTCCGCGCCCGTCGCTGTGTCGCTCATCGCCTGATCCTCACCTTCGTTCGCGCCTATGTGCCAAATCCGCGGCGGCGCGCCAAGGGCGGCCTTCGCATCGCCGCTCAGCGCTCCGCCAGCGCCAGCTTGGCGCCGAGGGCCACGGAACCCGCCGGAGGGGGCCCGGCAAGCCAGGTCGGCTCGCCCACCGTCGTCGCGAACAGCCCTTAAACGGGGTGAGGTGACGGGGACCCGGGTCACGGTGGCGGCCCTTCCCGGGTGGTGCGGGGCCGGCCGGCCAGCGCTGCGAGCGGAACTTGATCCCGCCGGGCAGCCGAATCTTGAACGGGATGCGGCTGGAGGGTTTAGGCGACCGCGGAGGTCGCCGCCTGGACCGACTGGAGCCCGACGATCCGGCCGTCAGGCGCCGGCTGCCTTGGGTTGAGGGGTTGGGCCGGGCTCACCGCGACCGCTCTTGTCGACCATAAGGCGCGCCCGGATCTCGCGGACCACGCCGAATTGCGATCGCGCGATGTCCCGCAGTTCCAACTCCGTCACCTCGCCCTTTTTGAGTTTCTCGGCCCAATGCTTGTCGTAGATGTTGTTGATCGCCATCGGCTCGAAGTCGACGTCCAGCATCAAGGCCAGCATCGTCACGTTCACGCGCCGCTCCACCCAGTCCAGGTTGCGGGCCCGCGACAGCATCAGGAAGGTATCCGGGGTGAAGGCCCGGATGTGGGTCGGGTCGGTGAGGAAGGAGTTGTGCAGCGGGTGGGGGACCACGATCAGCACTTGGCCGCCATGCCGGACCACCCGGTACATTTCCTTGACGATCGCGAAGAACGTGGCGGTCGCCTGCCCGAGATGCTCGAGCACGTGGTGCGCGACGATCTCGTCGACGGAGTTCTACTCGAACGGCCAGGGC
>CAYNFA010000931.1:0-1537 GCA_964396345.1 uncultured Thalassobaculum sp. | reverse complement strand
TCTCGACCGTCCGGATCACGTTGTCGCTGTGCCCGTGCGCGGTGTCGACCACGACAATGTCGACCTCGGCGTCGATCAGCGCCTCGGCGCGGGCGATGCCGTCGCGGCCGACCCCGGTCGCCGCCGCCACCCGCAGGCGGCCCTTCTCGTCCTTGGCGGCGTTCGGGAAGGTCTGGGCCTTCTCCATGTCCTTGACGGTGATCAGGCCGACGCAGCGACGGTCGTCGTCGATCACCAGCAGCTTCTCGATGCGGTGCTTGTGCAACAGCTGGCGCGCCTCGTCGGCCGAGACGTCCTCGCGCGCCGTGATCACCCGCTTGGTCATCAGGTCGCGGACCGGCTGGCTCATGTCCTTGGCGAAGCGGACGTCGCGGTGGGTCAGGATGCCGACCAGCCGGCGGTCGCGGCGGCGGACCACCGGGATGCCGTTGATGCCGTGGCGCTGCATCAGGGCGAGAGCCTCGGCCAGGGTCGCCTCGGGGTGGATGGTAAGCGGGTTGATCACCATGCCGGCCTCGAACTTCTTGACCGCCCGCACCTCGTTGGCCTGGTCGACGACCCCGAGGTTCTTGTGGACGACCCCGATGCCGCCGGCCTGCGCCATGGCGATCGCCAGCCGGCTCTCGGTCACGGTGTCCATCGCCGACGACATCAGCGGGATGCCGAGCTCGATGGACCGGGTGACCTTGGTGCGGGTGTCGACTTGCGCTGGGAGGACGCTGGAGCGCGCCGGCTCGAGGAGAACGTCGTCGAAGGTGAGCGCGTCGCGTATGTTCATGATGCCTCCGGGATCCGGTGGCGGCGCACTATACACCGCGACCTTCGGAAGCCAAGCGAGCATTCGATGACACGTCATGCGCCCAGTGCATGGCGCGGAAACCCGCCGTTTCAGCCGGTCTCCGGATCACCCCGGAAGCCGGTGGCGACCACGTAGGTCTCGGCGGACTCGGCCCGGCTGGCCGGCGGCTTGGCGTGCCGGACGGTCCGGAACGCCCGCTTCATGCGGGCCAGCAGGGCGGCCTCGCTGCCGCCCTGGAACACCTTGGCGACGAATGTTCCGCCCGGCGCCAGCACCTCCATGGCGAACTCGAACGCGGCGTCGCACAGCCCGACGATCCGCAGGTGGTCGGTCGGGCCGTGGCCGGTGGTCGAGGCCGCCATGTCCGACAGCACCACGTCGACCGGCCCACCGAGCGCCGCCTTCAGCCGCGCCGGGGCGTCCTCGGCCATGAAGTCGGCCTCGATCAGGGTGGCGCCGGCGATCGGCTCGACCGGCAGGATGTCGAGGCCGACCACCTGGCCGCGGCCCGGCGCCCCGACCCTGGTGACGGCGATCTGGGTCCAGCCGCCCGGCGCGGCGCCGAGGTCGACCACCCGCAGCCCGGTCTGCAGGATCTTGAAGCGCTCGTCGAGCTGCAGCAGCTTGAACGCGGCGCGCGATCGGTAGCCGAGGCGCTTGGACTCGGCAACATAGGGATCGTTGAGCTGACGCTCCAGCCAGCGTTGCGACGACGCCGTGCGGCCGCGCGCCGTCTTC
>CAYNFA010000930.1:0-1539 GCA_964396345.1 uncultured Thalassobaculum sp. | reverse complement strand
CTCAAGTTGCTCGAGCAGATCGCCATCCGGGACGGCCAGATCCGCGAGCGCGACGCGGCGGTGGCTGAACGCGACGGCCGGCTGGCCGAGCGCGACAGCCGGCTGGCCGAGCGCGACAGCCGCATCGTCGAACGCGACCTCCGCATCGTCGAACGCGACCTCCGCATCGTCGAACGCGACCTCCGCATCGTCGAGCAAGAACGCACCATCGCCAGCCTGACGAAGGCGCTGGGCGAAAAGAACGACGTGATCGCCAACCACCGCCAGCAGGCGGAGGATATCAACGCGCACCTGAACGCGCTCACCGGCTCGCTGTCCTGGCGGGTGACGACGCCTCTGCGTTGGCTGCGCACGATCCTCGCCAGGACAGCCGGCATTCTGCGGGTTCGCACCCATCACCTCAGGCCGTTCCGGCTGCAGGGCCTGACGGTCCTAGCCCCCGGCCGCTATCACTCCTCGGGCAACGAGACCCAGATGTCGCTGACGTCGAACCTCGGCTGGCTGCCGTCGGGCTGGGTCGAGGTCAGCTTCCGGTTCGCGGCGTCCCGCACCGCCGTCCCGTGCCTGTTCGCGAGCGCCGACGACAGCCTCACCGAGGCCGACCGGGTCAGGCTCCCGCCGATTCGCGACGGCCGCCTTCGGGCCCTGGTGCACCTGCCCCGGCAGGTCAAGGTGCTGCGCCTCGATCCGGTCCAGTGGGAGGGCGAGTTCACCCTCGAGGATCTGAGGTTCCGGGAACTCAACCAGACCTCCGCGACGCTGCGCAACGCCGCGCGCCTGGCGGCCGGGCTGGTCCGGGAACCGCACCGGATCAAGCGAGCGGCCAAGAGCGCGCTGACGGTGTACCGCTGCGGCGGCCTTGAGGGAGTACGGCAGAGGCTGTTCACGTCGAGCCATGGCGGCACCAGCGACTACGGCACCTGGGCGGCGATGTACGACACCCTGACCGACGAGGACCGCGGAGCGATCAAGCGCCACATCGACGCGCTGCCGGTGAAGCCGAAATTCTCGCTCGTCATGCCGACCTACAACACGCCGCCCGAGGTGCTGCGCAAGGCCATCGCGTCGGTCCGCGCCCAGCTCTACCCGTCGTGGGAGCTGTGCATCGCCGACGACGCCTCGACCGCCGCCGGCACCCGCGGCGCCCTCGAGGCGATCGCCGGGCTCGACGACCGCATCAAGGTGACCTTCCGGGAGAGCAACGGCCACATCTCGGCCGCCTCGAACACCGCGCTGGCGATGGCCACCGGCGACTATGTGGCGCTGCTCGACCACGACGACGAACTCCCCGAGCACGCCCTGTACCGGGTCGCCCTGGAGCTGAAGGCGCACCCCGAGGCGGCGATCCTGTACAGCGACGAGGACAAGATCGACGGCGACGGCGCGCGCTACCAGCCGTACTTCAAGCCCGACTTCAACCCCGACCTGTTCCTGGCTCAAAATCTGGTCAGTCACCTCGGGGTCTACCGCCGCGACCTGCTGGAGCAACTCGGCGGGTTCCGGCTGGGCTTCGAGGGCAGCCAGGATCACGACCTGGCG
>CAYNFA010000929.1:0-1549 GCA_964396345.1 uncultured Thalassobaculum sp. | reverse complement strand
ACAACGGCGCCAAATCCTGGAAGTGAAGACGCTCGGCCACCAGCTTGGCGCGCAGGAGCGGGGTCTTCCGGCCGTAGTCGACCACGAGGTCGCCCGCCAGCTCGCTGTCACCGACGCGGCCCTTGATGCCGGCGAACTCCCACACCTCGCCGTCGCGCTTCAGCTGCCCCGCCGCTTCGTATGGCGGGCTTGGCGGCGCGGGGATCCCGAGCAGCGGAAACACCTCGGCGAGATCGGGCCCGGAGAGGGTCATCTCGATCTCGGCGCCTTCGAACGCGATCGGATCGTCAATCCTGCCGGCGACGGTCAGCCGAGTCTCGCCGAACTCGATGGCGAGATCCAGGGGATAGGGTTCCTGGCTGTCCCGAAGCATCAGCACGGACCCGCCCGTCAGCGCTATCGTCAACGGCTTTCCTTGCAGACTGCCCTCGAGCGACAGCTCCAGACGATCGAACTCGCCGCCTTCACCAATGGCCGTGGCGATCGCGCCATCCAGGTCGAGTCCGCGCTCCTCATCGCGCACCGTCAAGACGCTGTCGGTGATCCGCAGCCTTCCGATCACCGGAACCTCGTCGCGTTCCTCCGGGGCCGCCGTGCCCGCCGCGGTCGACGGTCCCGGGCTGCTGGAGAAACTCCAGTTGCTCTCGCCGCCGGCACGACGCTCCACCGCGACGCTTCCGCCGGCAATTTCGGCCTCGGGGATCTCGATCCGAAGCCGCAGCAGCGGCAGGAGGCGCAGCCGGAACCTGGCTTCGCGCACCGACAGCAGATGTTCCGCCTCGCCCCACTCGGCGTTAGCGATGGCAACGTCGGTCAGCGTGATGGTCGGGGTCCAAGACCAGTCGATGTTCACCGATCCGACGCTGGACTCACGCCCGGTCGCACCCTGCAGTCGATCCCCGACCCATCCGGGCGCCCGGTCGAGGGCGATGACGGCCAAGGCAACCGCCGCCCCGAGCACCCCGATCGGGCCGAACCCGAGGATCCAAAGCGCTCGTCGTGCCATCCGCCGGACCTCCCCGGGTTGCAGCCGGGACTTCAACCGCGCCGGGCCCGAGGATGTTCCAGGGAGACGCGGAAGGGTGCGACAGACCCCGCTCAGCCGGCGCGGGTTCCGGCTTCCGGGTCGCCGGCCCGATCTTGACCGGGGGCGACCGGCAAGTCGGGATCGGCGCCGGCGTCCCCCCGCGTCGGTTTGACGGGGGACGTGGACGGCAGCACAGCATCATCCTCGGCACCGAGCGCCGCCGCCGCCAGCACCCGGTCGACTGGCGCGGCCGATCCGGTCGTTCCATCCGGTCGGACGCCGATCGGGTCGGCGATGCCATCGACCAACCGGAGCTGGCGGATCAGTTCCTCGATGTCCTGCCAGTCGGCGCCGGAGCGTCGGAGTAACGCACCGCCGAGTTGCAGGCTGGCCTCCAGGGTCTCCAGCACCGTTCCGTGGGCGCCCAGTTCCTCCAATCGGCGGGCATGAAGCGCATCACGGGCGCGGGCGTAGATCGGAAGCTCCGGAAATTGCGAGTGCAGGTAGCCGACGGTTCGGTCG
>CAYNFA010000928.1:0-1551 GCA_964396345.1 uncultured Thalassobaculum sp. | reverse complement strand
TACAAGGCGGTGTTCGTCGGCGACGCCGCCATGAGCCCCTACGAGATCGCGGTCGCCGGCGGCAGCGTCGAGCACATGAACGCCGAGCCGGGCGGGCTGTGGGTCCAGCGCCTGGTCTCGCACTTCCGGCGCTCGGTCTGGCTGAACCCGGTGCAGGAGCGGTTCTGGAAGTACACCCAGTCGGTCGCGATGGTTCAGGAGCTGCTGGAGGGGCGCATGCACCCGCTGACGCTCGGCGGCCTGGACGGGGCGATCAAGGAGCTGAATTCGTGACGGCCGATCCGGTTGTCGTCGAGCGTCTCGACCCGCGGCTGCACGCCTACCGCCCCGATCTGGCGGCCGCCGGGCTGCGCGGTCGGGTCGAGGCGGCGCGGTTCGCCGAGCCGTCGGCGGCGCGCGTGTCGGTCGGTCGTGCGTCGGTCAGGGAACTGCCGGACGACGGGGCCCGGCAGTCGACCGAGCTGCTGTACGGCGAGACGGTCGACGTGGTCGAGCGCGCCCACGGCTGGGCGTGGGTGCAGAATCGCACCGACGGCTACGTCGGCTACCTGCGCGACGACGCGCTCGGGGCGCTCGGGCCGGCCGCCACTCACCGCGTGGCCGCGCTCCGCAGCTACCTGTTCGACGGACCTGACCTGAAGCTCGCCCCGCGCGACATCCTGCACATGACCAGCACGGTGGCGGTGGCCGAGACCCGCGACGACGGCTGGTCGCGGCTGGCCGACACCGACGACGGCCCCGGCGGCTACCTCTGGACCCGGCACCTGGCGTCGCGCGCCGTCACGGCGCATGACTGGATTGCCACCGCCCGGCGCTTCCTCGGCGCGCCCTACGCCTGGGGAGGGCGGTCGTCGATCGGTCTCGACTGCTCGGCCCTGGTGCAGATCGCGCTGGCCCGCGCCGGGATTGCGGCACCCCGCGACAGCGACATGCAGGCCGCCGGTCTTGGTGCGGCGGTCGAGGGCGGCGTCGAGGCGGTGCGCCCGGGTGACGTGCTGTGCTGGCCCGGCCATGTCGCCTTCCTGGTTGGCGGCGGCCGCATCCTGCACGCCAACGGCCATCACATGGCGGTCGCCGAAGAGAAGCTCGCCGAGTTCCGCGCCCGGACGCTGGAGAAGGTCGGCGATGTCCGTGCCGTGCGTCGGCCCGGAGCGGCGTCGGTGGCCTGACGGCGCATCAGGCCGGGTTCAGGTCGCGGCCGACGGCCTTTCGGAACACGCCGGGCGTGATGCCGCGGGCCGCCCTGTAGTTTCGCGTCAGGTGGCTCTGATCGGCGAAGCCGGCCGCGAGGGCGGCGTCGGCCAAGTCGGAGCCCTGTTCGATCAGCCGGCTGGCGCGGCGGACCCGGCGGTCGCGGATGAACGCCGCCGGCGTCAGGCCGACCGCCTTCCTGAAGTCGCGGACGACCTGGAAGCGGGTGACGTCGGCGGCGTCGGCGAGACGCCGCAGGTCAAGATCCTCGCCCAGGTTGTCTTCGATCACCTGCTCGTAAAGCGACAGGCGCCGCCGCGAGCCGGCGCCCTCGGCCGGTTCGGCTCTTCCATTCCAGCT
>CAYNFA010000927.1:0-1554 GCA_964396345.1 uncultured Thalassobaculum sp. | reverse complement strand
GATCAACAAGTCGAAGTGGGACGCGCTGCCACCGCACCTGCAGCGGATCATCAAGGTCGCCATGGAGAAATTGGCGTTCCAGACCGCGATGACCTTCGAGATCAAGAACGCCGAGGCGGCGGCGAAGCTGCGCACCCAGGGAGTCACCCTGCACGACTGGTCGGTTGAGGATCGCGCCGCCTTCCGCAAGGCGGCCCAGGATTCCTGGCAGGGCTGGGCCGACAAGACGCCCGAGGCCCGGGCCCTTGTAGACAGCCACATGGCGTTCCTGAAGCAGCTCGGCCTGGCGAAGTAGTCGGGGCACGCGTTCGGCCGGAGCGTTCCCCGCGGGGGCCGCTCCGGCCGCTTCGACGGGTCGTTGCGCGAGGAGGCGAGGCCATGATCGAGCACGAGGTAACCGGCTGGGTCGACCGCATCAGTCTCGGCATCAGTCGGGTGGCGATGTTCCTGACCGCCTTCGTGGTGCTGATCATCTTCTACGAGGTCGTGATGCGGTACATCTTCGTATCGCCGACCCTGTGGGTGAACGAGATGTCGCTCTGGGTGGCCGGCATGATCTATCTGTTCGCCGGCCTCTACGTCATGCAGCAGCGCGGCCACATCAGCATCTACATCCTCTATGACGCCGCGCCGCTCTGGCTGCAGCGGGTGTTCGATGTGCTCTCGACGCTGTTCACCTGCATCTTCGCCGCGGCGGTGGTCTGGGGAGGCTTCAACGAGGCCTGGGCCAAGTTGATGCGCTGGGAGACCTTCGGCACCGCCTTCGACCCGCCGATTCCGGCGACCATGAAACCCCTGATCCTGCTGATCGTCACGCTGACCGCGCTCCAGATGGTCATGAACCTGATCCACGACTGGAACCGTCCGCGCCGGCCGCATACCCCCGCCGACGAGTTGTAGGACTGT
This sequence comes from uncultured Thalassobaculum sp., assembly GCA_964396345.1. Taxonomy (GTDB): domain Bacteria; phylum Pseudomonadota; class Alphaproteobacteria; order Thalassobaculales; family Thalassobaculaceae; genus Thalassobaculum_A. The sequence continues at coordinate 648 of CAYNFA010000927.1, read as the reverse complement.
CGGTCGGGCGGCGGCTCGACCGGCCTTGACCCGTCGAGATCACAAGAATCGGACCCGGACGCCGTCATGGATATCGGAACGATCTCGCTCATTCTCCTCGTCGGTATGCTGGTGCTGCTGGCGATCGGCATGCCGCTCGGCTTCGCCTCCGGGTTCCTGGCCGTCATGGTCCTGTTCCTGAAGTTCGGGCCGGATCTGCTGCTCGGGAGCTTCGGCACCGGGCCGCTCAACATCCTGGCGCAGCGCATCTACGGGCTGTGCACCGACTACGTGGTGATCTCGGTCCCGCTGTTCATCTTCATGGCGTGCCTGCTGGAACGTTCCGGCATCGCGCGCGACATGTACAGCAGCCTCAACGTCTGGCTCAGCCGCACCCGAGGCGGCATCGCGATCGTGACCGCCATCATGGCGATCGTCATGGCCGCCATGTCGGGTATCATCGGCGGCGAGGTGGTCCTGCTCGGTTTGGTGGCCCTGCCGCAGATGCTGCGGCTCGGCTATAACCAGAACCTGGCGATAGGCACCATCTGCGCGTCAGGCTCGCTGGGCACGATGATCCCGCCGTCGATCGTGCTGATCATGTACGGGCTGGTCACCGAGACCTCGATCCAGGCGCTGTTCAAGGCCGCGTTCCTGCCGGGCTTCATC
>CAYNFA010000926.1:0-1555 GCA_964396345.1 uncultured Thalassobaculum sp. | reverse complement strand
CGGCGCCGGCGCGGTCGCCTGGGGCGGGGTGCTGAACGCGCGGCGGCGGTTCGCGCTGCCGGCGATCGCCCCGGCCTTCACGCCACTGGTGATGGCGGTCCTGCTGCTGGTCGCCCGCGACCGCCTGGGCGTGGCGGCGCTGGCCTGGGGGGCGGTGCTCGGGACGGTGATCGAAGCGGCCCTGGTCGGCGGCGCATTGCGCCGGCTCGGCGGCCGGCTTTTGCCGGTGGCGGGCGCCCCCGACCTCGCTCCATTGCTGCGACGCTGGGGACCGATCCTGTTGGCCAACCTGCTGCTGTACGGCGCCGGCATGCTCGACCAGATGATGGCGGCGATGCTCGGCCCCGGTGCCGCCTCGGCGATCGGCTACGGCGCCAAGCTGGTGCTGGCCGGCCTGCACGTCGCCACCCTGGCGATCGGCGTGGCCGTGCTGCCGGCCTATTCGGAGCAGGCCGCGACCGGCAACGCCGGGGATCTGCGCCGCCGGCTGCGGCGCCACGTGCTGCTGGTCGTCGGGATCTCGGTTCCGGCGGTCGGCCTCGCCGCCTTGGTGGCCGAGCCGGTCATTCGGCTGCTGTATCAGCGTGGCGCCTTCGGGGCCGAGGACACCGCGCTGGTCGCCGATGTGCTGGCCGCCTACGCGGTCCAGCTCCCAGCTTATGCCGCCACGGTGGTTCTGGTGCGCGCCGCGGCGGTGCTGGGCCTCGGACGGGCGCTGGCCGGCGCCGCCGCCGCCAATCTGGCGCTGACCGTGGCGCTCAACGCCGGATTCATGAAGGTCTGGGGCGTGGTTGGCATCGCGCTGGCGACGGCGCCGGCGTTCCTGGCGACCGCGCTCATCCTCTACGTGGCGGTCGACCGGACGCTCGCGAAGCGCTCCTGAGTACCTGCCGGGGCAGGGTCGACGGTTTCGGACGCCAGCGATCCGATTAGCGGTTGATTGATGGAATCTGAAACAGCTTCGCCACCGGATCGAAAGCGAGCCCTCTCGCCGCCTAGCTCAACGAACCAAGCCGCCCGGCGCACAACGCCACCACGGCGGCGCTCACCGCCGGCAGCCCGAACCGGGCCTCGACCCGGGTACGCGCCACCGACCCCATCGCTCGCCGCCGGTCGCCGTCGCCGGCGAGCCTGGCCAGGGCGGCGGCAAGCGCCGGCGGGTCGCGCCACGGAACCAGCAATCCGGTGACCCCGTGCTGCACCGCCTCGCGGCAGCCGGGGACGTCGGAGGCGACCGCCGGCCGGCCGCACGCCGCCGCTTCCAGGATGCTCATTCCCAGCCCCTCGCGGTGTGACGGCAGAACCGCGATGTGGGATTGCCGCCACACCCCCGCGACGTCGTCCGTCGCTCCGGTCCAGTCCAGCACCCCGGAGGCGTTCCAGGCCCGCAGCCGATCCTCTGGTATCGCCGTCGGGCTCTCCGGATCCGGCGCCCCGACCAGTCGAATCCGCACCGGCGAGCCGCCGTCGCGCAGCAGTCGCGCGGCGGCGGCGAGTTCCCCCAGCCCCTTCTCGCCGAGCATCCGGCCGACGAACGCCGCGACCGGCGGCCCCT
>CAYNFA010000925.1:0-1562 GCA_964396345.1 uncultured Thalassobaculum sp. | reverse complement strand
CCCAGGAGGACATCGCCATTGCCGGGTCGATCCCGAACATGTCGATAATCGCGCCCTGCGACCCTGTGGAGGCGACCGAGGCCACCAAGTGGCTGGTCCAGCGCAAGACCGGCGGCCCGGTCTATTTCCGCTTCGGCAAGGCCGGCGAGCCGACCCTGACCGGGCCGGACAGCGATCCGTGGGTGTTCGGCAAGCTGCGCTACCTGCGGAAAGGCACCGACGTCGCGGTGCTGTCCTACGGCGTGATCACCAAGATGGCGGGGCAGGTGGCCGACGCGCTGGTGGCCGACGGCAAGTCGGTCTCGCTGGCGGTGTGCCACACCATGAAGCCGCTCGACCGCGAGGGTATCGCCGATCTGCTGCGCCGGCACGCCCAGGTGATCGTGATCGAGGAGCACGTGCCGCAGGGCGGCCTGGCGCCGCAGACCAAGCAGATCGCCTGGGACATCCGCGCCGAATGCCGGCTCGACACCTTCACCCTGAAGGACGAGTTCGTGCACTGCTACGGCAGTCATGAGGACATCCTGGCGGCCCACGGCCTGTCGCCGGAACGCATCCTGACCGCGGTCCGTAGCTGACCGGGGCGACGGGTGCGCGTCCTGGTCACCGGTGCCGCGGGGTTCTCCGGGCGGGCGATCGCCCGGCGCCTCCTCGCCGCCGGCTGCGAGGTCGTCGCGCACCGCCGCTCGTCGCCGCTGCCGGAGGATCTCGCCGCCGGCGTCACCGACTGGCCGGGCGACTTGGCCGATTTGGAGGCCCTGCCCGGCCGGATCGACGCGGTGGTGCACGCTGCCGCGACCTCGACCCCGACCGGCCGTGCCGACGCGGTGCCGGCCGAGGCGCTGATCCGCGACAACGCGCTCGCCACCGCCCGGCTGGTTGCCGCTGCCCGGGCGGCCGGGGTCGGTCGCTTCGTCTACCTGTCGAGCCTGTCGATCCACGGCACGGTCACCGTCCACAGCCTGGACGCCGCGACCCCGTCCCGGGCGCCCGACCCGTACGGCGTCTCGAAGCTGATGGGGGAGAGCGTGCTGGCCGCCGCCGGAATTCCGGCGGTTGCGATCCGCCTGCCGGCGGTGATCGGCCCGGGTGCCGCGCGGAACTGGCCGGTCCAGGTGGTCGGGCGCATCCGCCGCGGCGAGCCGGTGCGCGTCTACAACGCCGACGGCCCGTTCAACAACGTGGTGCATGTCGATGACCTCGCCGCCTGGATCACCCGGCTGCTGACGGCACCGACGATGGCGCCGGGGCTGATCGCGGTGCCGATCGCCAGCGGCCGGCCGGTGGCGGTCCGGGTGGCGGTCGCGACTCTGGCGACCGGCCTCGGCCGGGATGCCCTGCTGGAGGAGGTGGTGGCGCCACGCCCGTCCTTCACTATCGATTTCACCGCCGCCGAGCGCCTCGGCTTCCGCCCGTCGACGACGGTCGACGCGCTGGCGCGCTACGCCCGGGAGCCTGATTGATGGCACCGCCCGTGGATACGACGGTCGCGGTGGTCGGTCTCGGCTATGTCGGGCTGCCCCTGGCGCTTGCCTTCGCGCGGGCCGGCCGGCGGGTCGTCG
>CAYNFA010000924.1:0-1564 GCA_964396345.1 uncultured Thalassobaculum sp. | reverse complement strand
CCTGCGGCAGGTCGGTGTGCTTGCCGCCGGCGTGGTCCTCGATGTGGATCGCCGCGACCCCGGCGTCCTCGAAGGCGCGGACCGCGCGCCACCATGGTTGCGAGGCAAGCACCATGGCCGAGGGTTTCCGCGCCGGGATTCGAGGAGCCGTGGTCGGCGCCAATCGCGCGGGCGCCATGCCGGGAAGGATCGCTTCAGCAGGCGGGTGCCTGGTCCTGCCGGCAGGCGGCCGATCCAGTCCCAGAAGCTCACCGACGACGCGTAGAAGTGTGGCGTGCCGCATCGCGCGAGAGCCTCGTGGAAATCCCTGCTCGAGATCGCTTCCGAGGTCACGTCGTAGTGGAGCAGCCTTCCATCCGGCGCGGCCCCAATCGCCCAAAAATGCTGAAAACGTGCCTTGATGTAGTCTAAAGTGTTTAGATACAAGGTTCTATCGCTGAGAAAGATCTCGGCTTGCACAACGTCCGGTGGCGACCGGCGGATGGTGGCCTCGACGCCCCGGAGCACGGCGAGTTCGGCCCCTTCGATGTCGATCTTCCAGAAGTTCGCTCTCGGCAAATCCAGATCGTCGAGCGCGCGGGTCTCCACGGCGTGGGTGGAGCCTTCATCGTCGGGCTCGCGGCGGATCCACCGGAAGAAGTCCGACGAGAGCGTGCCGCCGCCGTTGTTGCGGCGAGGAACGATCAAATTCTGGCGACCGTTGACGGCGGCCAGGGCACAGGGCAGCAGATGGAACCTTGGGTCCGAGGTCAACCGCTCCGGCAGAGAGGCTCCGTTCGCGGGAAGCGGCTCAAACCCGTAGACCGCCGAGGCGCCCCGATCCAGATACATCATGGCCGTCTCGCCACGGTAGACGCCAACGTCGAAAACGACGTCGCCGGGCTTTACGAACCAGTGGGCGCTCAATCTGTCGAGACCTTCGGCCATCCCGTTGTTCCTGGTTGCCGCAAAGGGGTGTTCCCATACCGCCAATCGCCAGATCAAGCGCCATGGGACTCAACGGGGATTGGTAGGACCAAGTCTATCGGCGCGCTGCTACGGGACTTCGACGTGAAGCGCCTCGATCGCGACAAGCGCGCCGCACAGGTAGGTCATCGCGTCGGGGGCGACGCCGATGCGGTCGCGCATGGTCGCCACGGTCGGCTCCGAGGCGAGCGCCCGGAAGAACGCCGGCGCCCCGTCGACCGAGCGGATGTTGACGTGCCGCTCGACCATGTCGACCAAGAAAGCGATGGCGACGGTTCCCACCCCGGCGCGCTCGAGCCCGGCCGCGACCGCTTCGCAATCGACGTTGCGGGGCAGGAGCCGCGTGTTGTCCAGGGCCAGGGCGGCGGCGATGTCGGTCCGGTGTCCTGGTGTCTTCGTGGCGTAGAACACGTGCTTGTTTAGATCGCCGTGGAGGTTCTCGGCAATTTGCGCCGCCGTAATGTAGTCGAGGCCGGCGAGCCGTGACCGGATCGACGGGTCGCGCAGGTATCGCGCCGGGTCGTAGATCAGCCCCGGCAGGAACGCCCGGATGGTCATCCCCGCCCGCCCGAACAGCTCACCAAGCTCGCTGACCGAG
>CAYNFA010000923.1:0-1569 GCA_964396345.1 uncultured Thalassobaculum sp. | reverse complement strand
CCTGGGACGGCAGCAGGACGATCCGGCTCTTCTCGATGGTGCGCGCCGACATCAGGTAGGGCCGGTCGGTGATGGTGGCGGCGAGGATGAATGTCGATACCGGCGCCAGGGTCGCCATGGTCGTCTCGCGACCGTTCCAGCCGGCGAACAGTTCCACGGTGCCCTCCACCAGGACATGCAGGAAGTCGGCGCTGTCGCCCTCGGTGATCAGCTCCACCTGCGGCGGAAAGGTCTGCAGATAGGCCGCGCGGACAAGCGTCTCGAACGCATCCTCCGCCATGGTGCGGAACAGCGCCAGTTCGCGGATCTCGGGGACGTCGTCCGGCCTCACTTCGGCCCTCCCAGGCTCGTCTTGATGTTAATCAAGCCGTACTGCGGCGACCGTGAAGGCTTGAACGCTGCTCGATCAATCATCCTAACCATATTTCAAGCGGCTCAACACAACCAACTTCAGGTTCTAAATTGTTATGGATATCAGTCATTTGGTTTTTGATCCAGATCAGGCAGCCTGCCGGTCGCGACTGTGATGGTGCCCCGGACCCGCCCTCGGATCGGCCCGGGGCACTTGCGGACAGGCTAGCACATGAACGCGCTCGACGGTGTCACCCAAGGCGAACAGGGCCGCGCCTTATGGCTCAGCACCATCGCCTTCACGGTCTGCTTCGCGGTCTGGACGATCTTCGCGATCATCGGTGTCCAGATCCGCCAGCAACTCGGTCTCAGCGAGACTGAATTCGTCCTGCTGATCGCCACGCCGATTCTGACCGGCTCGATCAGCCGGATCATCCTCGGAATCTGGACCGAGCAGTATGGCGGCCGACTCGTGTTCACCTCGCAGATGCTGCTGACGGCGACCGCGGTCTGGCTGCTCACCTTCGCCGAGACCTACCCGATGTTCCTGCTCGCGGCACTCGGGGTCGGGCTGGCTGGTGGATCGTTCATCGTCGGCGTCGCCTATGTCAGCCGCTGGTACCCGAAGGAGAAGCAGGGCACCGCGCTCGGCATCTTCGGTGCCGGCAACGTCGGTGCGGCGGTGACCAAGTTCGGCGCGCCGTTCATCATGGTCGCCTATGGCTGGCAGAGTGTCGCCCATGTTTGGGCGGCGGCCCTGGTCGTGATGGCGATCGCCTTCTGGTTCATCGGCAAGGACGATCCCGTGCTGGTCCGCCGGCGGCGGACCGGCGAGCGTCCGGCGAGCACCGGAAGCCAGTTCGAGGTTCTGAAGAACCTCCAGGTCTGGCGGTTCTCGCTCTACTACTTCTTCGTATTCGGCGCCTTCGTGGCGCTGGCGCTGTGGATGCCGCAATACCTGATCTGGGTGTACGGGGTGGACATCCGCGTCGCCGGCGTGTTCGCCGCCACCTTCTCGCTCGCCGCCAGCGTGTTCCGCGCCTATGGCGGCGTGCTGTCGGACCGCTTCGGCGCCCGGACGGTGATGTACTGGACCTTCGGCTTCTCGCTGATCCTGCTGTTCATGCTGTCCTATCCGCCGACGGAATACATCATCCGCGGCGTCGAGGGGCCGATCCGCTTCAGCACGGAGATGGGCTTCGCGCCCTTCGTGATGAC
>CAYNFA010000922.1:0-1570 GCA_964396345.1 uncultured Thalassobaculum sp. | reverse complement strand
CGAGCGTTGCCGGCCATGATCCGCTCGAGCGCGACGCCGGGGGCGATGGCGTTCGGCGCGGCCTGGGCGAGCGCCGATACCGGTGACAGGCCGGCGACCGCGGCCAAGGCGAGGCCCCCGCCGATCAGGTGGCGACGCGACAGTCGAAGGGCTTTGTCGTCGCATACTTGGCACATGAAGCCGCTCTCCTTCTCAATGACATGCGTTGGCGAACCAAACACGGTTCGCGATAGGAACATTACAATCGTAAAGTGAAAGCGCCCCCAGGGATAGAGACGGTCGGCCGAATTGGGCAATCAGGACATTACTTATAATTTAGAATGCCGACAGGTCAGGCTCATGAAACTCAGCGCCGGCCGATGCCGCCGGCACTCCGGATGAACCCGGCGATCTCGACTACGCCCTTTCCGACCTTGAGGTTGGTGAAGATGAACGGCCGCTCGCCGCGCATCCGCCGGGCGTCGGCCTCCATGACCCCGAGGTCGGCGCCGACCATCGGGGCAAGGTCGATCTTGTTGATCACCAGCAAGTCGGAGCGGGTGATGCCTGGCCCGCCCTTGCGGGGGATCTTCTCGCCGGCCGCCACGTCGATCACGTAGATCGTGAGGTCGGCCAACTCGGGGCTGAAGGTCGCGGCCAAGTTGTCGCCACCGCTCTCGATGAAGCAAATCTCGGCGGACGGGAACAGCGCCTGCATGCGGGCGACCGCCGCCAGGTTGATCGAGGCGTCCTCGCGGATCGCGGTGTGCGGGCAGCCGCCGGTCTCGACCCCCATGATCCGCTCTTCCGGCAGGGCGCCGGCCCGCACCAGGATGCGGCGATCCTCATCGGTGTAGATGTCGTTGGTGACCACCACCAGTTCGTGGTCGTCGCGCATGTGCTTGCACAACGCCTCCACCAGGGCGGTCTTTCCGGAGCCGACCGGACCGCCAATCCCGACCCGCAACGGCCCGTTCGCGCCCAGTTCCATCGCCACGCTCATATCAGGTTCGCCTTTCAGGACCGGAACAGCCTCGTGTGCTGAATCTCGTGACGCATCGAGCACCAGTCGAGCATCGGCGTCGCCGCGCCCAGGTCGTCGGGATCCGCGACCTCGGCCGCCGCCGCCACCGCCAGGATGACCGGCTCCAGCGCCGCCGTCACCCGCTGGCCGTCGGTCTGGCCGATCAGGGACAGCCGGATCGCCGCCGAGACCTGGTTGGCGATCACGGCGTGCAGGAACAGCGACAGCGTGGATCCGAGCGGCACGCCATGCGCCGCCGAGGCGGCGCCCACCGCCACCGGAAGCGCCGGCTCGACCCTGGCGACTGCCAGCGTCGAGGCCGCCTCGGTGAGCCGTGGGCTGGGCCAGGCGGCGGCGACGGTGCGGAGGTACGCGACACCCTGGACCAGGGTCTCCTGCGCCAGTTCCGAAGTGCCTTTCAGCGCCGCGGCCAGGCCGGCGACCTCGACGAGGCCCGGACCGTCATCGGTCGCGACCGCCCGCCAGGCCCGCGCCGCCAGCACCGCGTCCTGGCGCGGCGGGCCGATCTCCACCACCGACCGGAGCCAAGCCTCCAGCCCGGCACGG
>CAYNFA010000921.1:0-1575 GCA_964396345.1 uncultured Thalassobaculum sp. | reverse complement strand
CAGGCCGCCGGATCGAATCGGCCGCCGGCGCAAATAATCAGGTTGCCGCCCTGCTGGACGTACTCGCGCAACAGCGACACCGACTCGCCCGGCTCGGCAACCCCGGCCAACACGACCAGCCGGGCGTCCTTCAACTGGTCCCGGTTCAACTGGTCTATCTTCAGGTGCCGAATTTGGATCAACTGGCGATCGGCCGGGTTTCGGGAAGTAAGGACCGCGCGATCAATGGGTGTCGCATTGTCGCCTTTCGCTCCGCGAAAGTAGCGGTCTTTCGCGGAGCGAAAGGCGACACTCGTTTTCGCGCTAATCCTAACGGGGGCCAGCAGGCGTCGCAGCCGGAAGGTCTCGCCGTAACGGTTCTCGCGCGGGTTCTCGTCGTCACCGTACTCGTCGACAAACACCACCGGCAGCGCGGCAACCACGGGTACGGCCAGGAACCGCTGGTCGTCGCCGGGCAGATGATCGTGCGGAATCGATACCTCGGCCGGAACGAACCTGGCCTTGCCCGGCTCGGTGTGAACGTCGAACTGGTACGGCGGGAAGCGAATCTCGCGTGACTGGCCCGGCTGTAGCTCGACCGTCCGCGTGGCCACGGCTTCTCCATCGACGCTGAGCGTTACCTGGACGTCGTGCCGGGCGGCCTGGCCTTGGTAACGAACGGTTGCCAGGAAGACGGCCGGCGCGGCCGGGTCGGCGATGCCGTCCTGGAGCCGGAAATCGGCGACCCAAGCGTTTTCCGGCCGCTCGGCCTTGATCGGGACGACCTGCATGGGGACCGGTAGCCGGTCGAGATGTTCTGCTATCGATTGGGCCGGCCAGTTCGAGGCCTGTTGGTCGGAAAACAAAACCACCTGCTTCGTCGGTGGGTTGGTTACGCGGTTGCACGCTTCGAGCGCCAGGTCGGCGGCCGCGGCCGCGCTTGCCGAGCGGTCGACCGGCTCGATGGTCTCGAGCGCCTCGATGGCGTCCTCGGTCGTGGCGTACGCGCCCAGGCTGAATCGGGCGGCCGAACCACACAAGGGCAGCACCGAGATTCGGCTGCCCGGCGGCAGGCTCTCGATGAACGTCTCGGCGGTCGCCTTGGCTTTGTCTAGAAGCGTGCCTTCCAACTGCTCGTAGCTCATGCTTAGGCTGTTGTCGATAAGCAACACGGCATGGACCGGCTGGTCGGGATCGATCGCCGAGGAGCTTGTCTGCAGATAGGGTCGGGCCATGGCCAGGCCGAAGGCCGCCACGCAGGCCATCCGCAAGGCCATCAGCAGCAAGTCGCGCAATCGCAGCAAGCGGTGACTGCGACGGATCGCCTGGCGCAAGAAATCCATCGCCGCCCACTCCACCACGCGAAAACGCCGGCGGTTGAGCAGGTGGATCAGAATCGGTCCGGCGGCAAAAGCCAATCCGGCAATGGCGAACCAGGGCGCGAGGAACACGGTAGTTGGTGGTTAGTAGTTGATAGTTGGTGGTGGATAGTTGGTAGTTGGTAGTGGATAGTTGGTGGTCTGGTGGTCAATTCACCATTCAGCGGCCGGGCTTGCCCCAATACCGTTGAATTAGCCGTAACTGCATTGCACACGG
>CAYNFA010000920.1:0-1577 GCA_964396345.1 uncultured Thalassobaculum sp. | reverse complement strand
TCTACGGCGGACCGCTGATCGTGGTCGATTTCGGTACCGCGACGACGTTCGACGTCGTCGACGACGACGGCGGCTACGCTGGCGGCATCATCGCGCCGGGAATAAACCTCTCCCTCGACGCGCTTTACATGGCGGCCGCGCAGCTTCCCAAGATTGCGATCCGTCCGCCGGAAAGCCGTCCCGGCGGCGATGAACCGGTGCGGGTGATCGGCAAGAACACCCGCGCGGCGATGCACTCGGGAATCTTCTGGGGGTACGTTGCGATGATCGAGGGGCTGGTTTCGCGCATCAAGGCAGAGTATGGCCGCCCCATGAGGGTGATTGGGACCGGCGGCCTTTCCGCGCTTTTCGCCGAGTGGACCCCGGTGCTGGAGATCGTTGATGACGACCTCACGCTCGCGGGCCTGCGCATGATCCATAAACAGAACGCAGGCTGACATGCTGGATATCGACGAGCTCGACGATGATCTCTACTTCCTGCCGCTCGGAGGCTCCGACGAGATCGGGATGAATCTCAACCTCTACGGCTATGCCGGTCGATGGTTGATGGTCGATCTCGGAATCACCTTCGCCGACGAGAGCATGCCGGGCCTGGATATCATTCTTCCCGACGTCGGGCCGATTGTCCGGCATCGCGATCGGCTCGAGGGTCTTTTGCTGACCCACGGTCACGAGGACCACATCGGCGCCGTCCCGCACCTCTGGCCGCAGCTGCGGTGTCCGATCTGGTGCACGCCCTTCACTGCCTCGCTACTGCGCCGCAAGCTGGACGACGCCGGTATCCTGCGCGAGGTGGATCTGCGCGAGGTGCCGCTCGGCGCCAATTTCGTGATCGGCCCCTTCGAGATCGAACTGATTCGGCAGACCCACTCGATCCCCGAGCCCAGCGCCGTCGTGCTGCGGTGCGGGGCCGGTACCGTGGTCCACACCGGCGACTGGAAGTTTGACCCGACCCCTTTCGTCGGCGACGCGACCGATTTCGACGCGCTGCGCGCGGTCGGGAAGGAGGGGGTGCTGGCGTTGATCGGCGACTCCACCAACGTCTTCGAGCCCGGCAGCACCGGCTCTGAGGCGGAGGTTCGGATGGCGCTGACCGAGTTGTTCGACCAATACAACGGGCGAATTGCGGTCACCTGCTTCGCCTCTAACGTTGCCCGGCTGGAGAGCATCGCGCTGGCCGCCGCCGCCAACGACCGCCAGACAGCGCTGGTCGGGCGCTCGCTCTGGCGGATGCATGACGCCGCCAAGGAGAACGGCTATCTGGCCGACGCGCCGATTTTCGTTTCCGAAGCAGACGCCGGGTTCTTTCCGGAGGACAAGATCGTTCTGATCTGCACCGGCAGCCAGGGCGAGCCGAGGGCGGCGCTGTCGCGCGTCGCCGAAGGCACGCATCCCCACGTCACCCTCGGTGAGGGAGACGTTTGCATCTATTCGTCCCGACAGATTCCCGGCAACGAGGTGGCGATCGCGCGCATCCAGAACAAGCTGGCTTCGCGCGGGGTCGAGATCTTCACCACTGAGGATCACCCCGGGGTCCACGTCTCGGGGCACCCGGCGCGCGACGACCTGGCGCGCAT
>CAYNFA010000919.1:0-1578 GCA_964396345.1 uncultured Thalassobaculum sp. | reverse complement strand
GGATCGACCCGACTGGCCGCCGATGGAGCGGCTCAAGGAGGAGTTCGACGCACTGGGATTCTACCTTTCCGCCCACCCTCTGGACGCCTACGCGGAATCCCTTGAGCGGCTGAAGGTCGTGGCGTCGGATCGCGCGCTCGCTGAAACCCGATCGAAGGGCGGGTCGACACGACTGACCCTCGCCGGGATCGTCGTCGGCAAACAAATCCGGACCTCGAAGTCCGGCAACCGGTTCGCGTTCGTCCAGTTGACCGACCGGACTGGCGTCTTCGAGGTCACGCTGTTTTCAGAAGTTCTGGCCACCTGCCGGGAGATCCTCGACGCCGGCGTGCCGCTCCTGGTGCGGGCTGACTCCCGTGTGGAAGACGACGCCCTGCGGTTGCTGGTGTCCCGGCTGGAGCCTCTGGACAAGGCGGTCGAGCAGACCGCAGCCGGCTTAGAGATCCATGTCCGTGATACGCGGGCGCTGGAGCCGCTGCGCTCGCTGATCGCCAACGAGGGCCGGGGCCGCGGGCGAATACGGGTGGTGGTGCCGACCGGCGAAGGCGATGTCGGGATCGTGCTTCCGGAGGCCTACAAGGTGTCTAGTCAACTGCGCGGCGCCGTCAAGGCGATTCCGGGCATCGACTTCGTGCGCGACCTCTGACTCAGCAACCGGCGCGAGCCTGCTTCCATCCTCGCCCGCGAACGTGGCAGGTTGTGGTTCCACCTTCGACGGAGACGTCCGATGAAGCGCATCGCCATTCTCGGCTTCTCGCTCGAGAGCAACAGCTTCGCGCCGCCCTGCGGGCGCGGTGACTTCGAGCAACGCGGCTACTATCGGGGCGATCAGATCACCCGCCAGGCGAGGGCCGAGCACCCGGCGATCTACGCCGGTATCTGCGGCTTCTACGCCGAGATGGATCGACGGCATGGTCGGGACGGCTGGGAACCCGTGCCGATCGTGCACGCCTCATCCCAGCCCGCCGGGCCGGTGGAGGAGGGGTTCTTCAAGGAGTTGCTCGGCGAGTTCGAGGCCGGCCTGAAGGCTGCCGGCAGGCTGGACGGCGTCTATCTGGCGGAGCATGGCGGCGCGACCGCCACCCACACCCACGATCCGGACGGCGAGGTCTTCGCCTTGGTGCGTCGTGCTGTCGGGCCTGGGGTGCCGGTGTTGGCGACGCTCGACCTGCACGCCAATGTCTCCGACCTCATGATGGACAGCGTCGACCTGATGGTCGGATACCGCAGCAACCCGCATGTCGACATCTTCGAACGCGGCGCGGAGGCGGCACGCCTGCTCGAGGAACTGATGGCGGGCACCAAGGCCACTTCCTACCGGCTCCGACTGCCGCTGGTCGGACCATCGGTCACGCTGCTGACGGCTGACGGCCATCCTTACGGCGACCTGATCCGGCTCGGCCAGTCCAGGCTCGACGACCGGGTCATGAACGTCACCATCCTGGCCGGCTTCGCGTTCGCCGATACGCCGAAGAACGGCATGACGGTGATCGTCACCACCCGCGACGATCCGGCGCTCGCGAAGGCACTGGCGGTCGAACTGGCGGTCGCCGGCTGGGCCGACCATCATCGCTATGT
>CAYNFA010000918.1:0-1578 GCA_964396345.1 uncultured Thalassobaculum sp. | reverse complement strand
CACCTTGGCCATCGCGGCCATGGCGAGCGAGAACGCCGTGAAGGCGACGCCGAGCCCGGTCAGCACGCCGCCGAACATGTGGAGGCCGAGGACGCTCGAGGTGTGCGCCATCCCCCAGACGCCGGCCGCGTAGACCACGGCACCGACCGCCAGCACGCGGGCCGGGCCGTAGCGGTCGGCGATGGCGCCGGCGATCGGCACCCCGATACCCCAGAGCAAGTTCTGGATCGCCATGGCGAGGCCGAAGGTGCTGCGGTCCCAGCCATGGGTCACGGTCATGGGCTCGAGGAAAAGGCCGAACACCGATCGAACCCCGAAGCCGATCATGGCGATGAGACAACCCGCCAGGATAACCACCAGGGGTGTGCGCCAGCCATAACCGGCGCCGGTGGACGGGTTGGACGCTGTGCTCGACATGGGGTCCTCGAAGCAGGGGGCCTGCGGGGTGGATGACCGCAGCGTGATCGGGTAACATGCGTGCAGCTACACTGATGTAGCCGCACAATCGAGTCAACCGATGCACGACGAACTGGTATCGTCTGGATCCAGTGCCGAAACGGCACCAGTGGGCGAGGATTTGCGCTGCACTTGCGCGGCGCTGCGCCGCACCGCCCGCCGCGTCACTCAGGTTTACGACGACGCGCTGAAGCCGGTTGGCCTGAAACTCACCCAGTACATCGTTCTGAACGCCATCGCCAAGGTCGAGCAGCCCTCGATTACGGACCTCGCGGCCCGGCTGATGATGGATCGCACCACGCTGACCCGGAACCTGCGCCCGCTCGAAGCGGCCGGGTGGGCCGCCTTGCGACACGGCCGGGACGCCCGCTCGCGAACCGCGATCCTCACCGAGGAGGGACGGCGCGTGCTGCAGGCCGCGTGGCCTGTCTGGCGCGAAACCGAACTGGCGGTCCGCGGACGGCTCGGCCCGGACGGCGGTCGATCGCTGCGGACGCTGTTGGAGCAGGCTTCGGCCGCGGTTGCGAACGGTTAGCTCGACTCAGTGGCCCATGGGGCGACGGTGGCTCGCCGATTGTGGCAACAACGGAGCGGCGTGTGGGTCCAAGGTCGCCGCTGCGCGGCGCCCGGGAGACGATGGCGGTGGCGAAGTTGCGCCGACGGGCGCTAGGTGGCCCTGCACTCTCTTCGTCGTCACCCGTAGGCGGCACGGCGCAGCTGATCAATCGGACGCCAGCCTGCTCAAACGGCACGCACCGACGGGAATGCCGGCGGCACCGGCCGGACCGCCCGGAGGGTCTCGAACGGCGCGTTTGCAGGGGCTTGGCCGGAGCGGTCGGATCGTGCCAGGGTTGGCACGGCCGTTGCCATGCCGGTGGCGCCACACTTCCCCGGCCCCGGGAATTATCGCAGCCATGCTCCAGCATATCGCCCACCGGTTGCTGATATCGGTACCGGTCCTGATCGGTGTCCTGCTGGTCGGCTTCCTCATGCTGCAGGTGGTCCCCACCGATCCGGCCACGGTGATGGCGGGACCGACCGCCTCTTACGCGGAAATCGAGGCGATCAGGCAGTCCATGGGCCTGAACGAGCCGATCATCGTGCAATTCGGGATCTACCTCA
>CAYNFA010000917.1:0-1588 GCA_964396345.1 uncultured Thalassobaculum sp. | reverse complement strand
CTCATCCTGCTGATCGGCGTCGAGGTCATGGGCTAGATCGGCATGGGCGCCCAGCGCTGGATCGATCTCGGGGTGATCCAGCTGCAGCCGTCGGAACTCATGAAGGTCGTCCTGGTGCTGGCGCTGGCGCGGTATTTCCACGGCCTGACCTGGGTCGAGGTCGGCAACCCGCTGAACCTGGTTCCGCCGTTGGTGATGGTCGGGCTGCCGGTGGCGCTGGTGCTGCGCCAGCCCGACCTCGGCACCGCGGTGATGATCACCATGGGGGCCGGCGGGATCTTCTTCCTGGCCGGGGTACGGATCTGGAAGTTCGTGACGCTGTTTGTCGCCGCGCTCGCGGCCGTGCCGATCGCCTGGCAGTTCCTGCACCGCTACCAGCAGCAGCGGGTCCTGACCTTCCTGAACCCCGAGAGCGACCCGCTCGGGGCCGGCTACCACATCCTGCAGTCCAAGATCGCCCTCGGCTCCGGCGGCATGTTCGGCAAGGGCTTCCTGCAGGGCAGCCAGAGCCACCTGAACTTCCTGCCCGAGAAGCAGACCGACTTCATCTTCACGATGCTGGCCGAGGAACTCGGCATGGTCGGCGGCCTCGGCCTGATCGGGCTGTACGTCCTGGTGGTCGGCTACGGCTTCGCGATCGCCATCCGCTCGCGCAGCCAGTTCGGCCGGCTGGTGGCGCTCGGCATCACCACGACGCTGTACCTGTACCTGTTCATCAACGTCGCCATGGTGATGGGGCTGATCCCGGTGGTCGGCGTGCCACTGCCGATGATCAGCTACGGCGGTACCGCCATGCTGACGGTGATGCTCGGCCTCGGCATCGTGATCGGCGTGTCGGTCCACCGCGACGTCCGGATCGGCCGCGCCGGGGTCGAGGACGATTGAGCGGGCGGCCAGCCGAGAGGTTCAGAGCCTCTGAGGCGGGCGGGCGCGGATGCCCAACGGTCTCTCGCCGGCCGCCGTTTCAACGCCCACCGAACGTCTCAAGGACGATCAGGAAACCGGTGAGCAGGCCGGCGGCGGATACGATGACCGCCCACTTGGGCAGAGGCACCACGTCGAGGAACGTCAGCCTTCCGAGATCGCCCATTCTCTCGACCGTGTGTTTCAGGGGGCCGGACAGCTCGGCGTACAGCCACGATCCAGCCACCAGGCCGGCCATGCCGAACAGGGCGTCCCAGCTTCCCTGGCCGACGGCGGCCGCGGCCGTGCCCGGGCAATAGCCGACAAGCGCGAATCCAATCCCGAAAAGCAGCCCGCCCGCGATGTTCGGGGCAAGTTTCGTGGGCTTGATGTGAAGGTTGACCTTCCCGAAGTGATGCAGCGTGAAGATGCCGGCCATGCCGACGACAATCGCCGTCAGCATGATCTTCGCCACGGTCCAGTCCTGCAGCAGAAGCTGTCCGACCAGGATGTGGTAGGTCCCGACGCCGCCTTTCTGCAGAAGAAAGCCGAATATGAACCCGAAGGCGGCTCCGGAGACGATGTGGCCGGAGACGAGGCGGGTGGCGGGCGTGACGGCATCCCGCTCGGCTGCGGTCGTCCGGCTGCCCACTTTTTCGGGATCTGGCATGGCTAGATCCGGAAC
>CAYNFA010000916.1:0-1592 GCA_964396345.1 uncultured Thalassobaculum sp. | reverse complement strand
GCGCTCATCGATGCGTATGGGCTCGCCGTCCCGCTGCCGCTGACGCTGTTCGCCACCGGCGAGCGGCATCGCATCGTGGAGGCTGGTGGCTGGCGCATACTCACGCCCCGTCATGCCCCGGCCCCGACGCTCGACGGACACCTGACCTTCGCCCTCAAATACGAGGGCCTTGATCTCGCCGTGCTCAAGCGCCTGTTTCTGGCCGTCGGGACGGAGGCCATCGAAGCGCTGGTGCGAGCGAAGCCCACCGGCGGTTATGCGCGCCGACTCTGGTTTCTCTACGAGTGGCTGACCGGCGACCGCCTTGATCTCCCGGATGCGGCGGCCGGGCGCTATGTCCCTGTCGTTGATCCCGACCGGCAATGGGCGCCCGACGGCGAGAACTCGCCCCGCCACCGCGTGAAGGACAACCTCCCCGGAAACCCGGAATTCTGCCCGCTGGCTTTTCGGACCCCGGCGCTTGAGCGTTTCGTGGAACTGGATTTGCGGCAGCGGGCGCGCGCGATCATCGCCACGGTTCCTCGCGACCTTCTGGCCCGGACAGCCGCCTTCCTGCTGCTCAAGGATTCACGCTCGAGCTACGCGATCGAAGGCGAGCGGCCGCCGCAGGACCGCATCCAGCGCTGGGGACGGGCCATCGGCGAGGCGGGCAAGCAGGACCTCGATCTCGACGAGCTTCTGCGATTGCAGCGGATCGTGATCGGCGATGCGCGGTTCGTGACACTCGGACTGAGGAGCGGCGGCGGCTTCGTCGGAGAGCATGACCGCGACACCCGCATGCCGTTGCCTGAGCACATCAGCGCAAGGCCGGAGGATCTCCGGTACCTCGCCGCAGGGATGATCGCCTTCGACCATGGCCCGGCCCGGACGCTGGACCCGGTCATCGCCGCGGCCATCCTCGCCTTCGGCTTCGCCTACGTTCACCCGTTCGAGGACGGCAACGGGCGCATTCACCGCTACCTCATCCACCATGTTCTGGCGCGGCGCGGCTTCAACCCGCCAGGTGTGGTCTTTCCCATCTCGGCGGCGATCCTGGAGCGGATCGATGAGTATCGCCGGGTTCTGGAATCCTGCTCGCAGCGGCTGTTGCCATTGGTCGAATGGGAGACCACGCCGACGTACAACGTCCGGGTGCTCAACGACACCGGCGATTTCTACCGGTTCTTCGACGCAACGCCGCACGCGGAGTTCCTGTTCGCCTGTGTCCGCAAGACGATCGAGGACGATCTTCCGACCGAGGCTGATTTCCTGCGGCGGCACGATCATTTCCGGAATCGGGTGACCATGATCGTCGACATGCCGGAACGCACGCTCGACCTGCTGTTCCGACTCCTGCATCAGAATGGAGGACGGCTGTCGCAGCGGGCTCGTTCGTCCGAGTTCGAGGACCTGAGCGACGCCGAAACTCAGCGCATCGAGGGCATCTACCACGAGGAGTTCGGCCCGTCGCCTGATGGCCGGACCTGATTGCAGCGGCGGCGCCAAGCCTCGACCATTGCCTCGGCCCGGCCGTTCCCGAAGCCGCTCCGGCTATCCGCGCGGCGTTGGCGGCGCGTCGAGGCGCACGGCGATCCCCTCCAGGTCCGGGCGCG
>CAYNFA010000915.1:0-1599 GCA_964396345.1 uncultured Thalassobaculum sp. | reverse complement strand
GGGTCGGCGGGGCGTGTGGCGGCGGACTCGCCGAGCCATTTCGCATCGGCGAGGTCTCGGTCCATCCGGCGGATCGCCTGCGCGGGCCTCAACCGCTCGGCCCCCTCCACGACGACCTGTGCCCCGTGGACCAGCAGGTCGCGTCCGGCGGCGAGGATCGACTCGGCGCGCGCCGGCGCGACCGAGGCATCCACTCCCTCCATCCACAGCGCAAACTCGTCGCCGCCCATCCGGGCGACCAGGTCGCCCGCCCGCACCTGCCGGTTCAGGATGTCGGCAAGGTGGATCAGCGCCCGGTCGCCGACCTGATGGCCGCGGGTGTCGTTGACCTTCTTGAAGTTGTCCATGTCGACGTAGACCAGCGTCCCGGGAGCAGTGGCGCCCTGCGACGCCAGACGCTGCGCGAGCGCCTCGTCGAAGGCGCGCCGGTTCAGCAGGCCGGTCATCGCATCGGTCGACGACAGCGCGCGCAGATGCTCGTGCGCCGCGACCTGCTGAAGCGCGATCCCGAGTTGGTCCGCCACCTCGACCAGGAGGGCCACCTCCTCCCGGTCCCATTCTGCCTGGGCGCCTTCGCGCCACAGCACGACGGTGCCGTTCATCTCCTGATGGTACGACAGCTGATGGGCCAGGGCAGCACCCTCCTCGAGTTCGGCGACCACCGGGTCCCTGGTCTCGAGGATCGCCTCGCGCAGATCGTCCACCACCGGGGTGGGCACCGGAGCGCCGATCCGAACCGCCAGATCGAGCCCGGCCCCCGGCACGATCCGAAACAGCGCGCAGCCGTCGGCCGACAGCGCGCGGGTCAGGGCTCCAGCCGCGGCGTCGAGCATGCGCGCCGGCTCGATCTCGTCGCGGATGGCGCGCACGATGTAAGTGGTCAGGCGTTCGCGGCTGCGGGCGCGGGCGAGCGCCACGTCGCGGACCCGCGCCTCGGTGACGTCGTGGCACACTCCGCGAGCACCGCACCAGCGTCCGCGGTCGTCGAACAGCGGTGCCGCCGAGGCCTCGAGGGTCGCAATCCGGCCGTCGGCGCGCCGGAACCGGACTTCCACGCCCTGCACCGGCTCACGGGTGTCGAACGGGCTGACGATTTCGAGGCCCTCCGGCACCACCAGGAAGCGGTCGGCGGTCCGACCGACCAGTTCGTCGGGATCGTAGCCGAGAGCGCCGCCGGTCGACACGAACACGAACTGCCCGGTCGGCCCGGTCTCCCAGGCGAAATCGGACGAGATTTCGACCAGATCCTTGTAGCGCTGCCGGGAATCGACCAGCGCCGCGCGCAAGTTGTGGTCCAGCGTGACGTCGCGCCCGACCAGCAGGGCCTGGCTGGCGTTCACCGGGATGGTCGCCAGATCGATGGTGTGCCCGGTCTCGTCGTCGGAGATCTTGAAGCTCTGGGAGCCGGTCCCAGCGGTGACCGCGGCCACCATCGCGGTGACCGCCGGCAATTCGCCGGCCGCGAACCGGTGGGCGAACGGGGCGGCTGGAATGTTGCGGGCCAGCACAGATCCGTCGGTCCCAACCAGAAGCACCGGCCCCGGATGATCGGCGAGCGGTCCGTCCTCGATCAGGTCGACCAGATCGCCGGTCGATCGG
>CAYNFA010000914.1:0-1601 GCA_964396345.1 uncultured Thalassobaculum sp. | reverse complement strand
TCTTCATGTCCGGGGCGAAGCCACCCTCGTCGCCAACGTTGGTGTTGTGGCCGGCTGCCGACAGCTGCTTCTTCAGAGCGTGAAACACCTCGGAGCCGGCGCGCAGCGCTTCCCGAAAGCTCGGAAACGCTACCGGCACGATCATGAACTCCTGGAAGTCGATCGGGTTGTCGGCGTGGGCGCCGCCGTTGATGATGTTCATCATCGGGGTCGGCAGAACGTGGGCGTAGGCCCCGCCGACATAGCGCCACAGCGGCAGGCCCATGTCCGCCGCCTGCGCTTTGGCGACCGCCATCGACACGCCGAGCAACGCGTTGGCGCCAAGACGGCTCTTGTTCTCTGTCCCGTCCAGCTCGAGCATCGCCCGGTCAATCAGCAATTGCTCGGCCGCGTCGCGCCCCGACAGCGCGTCGAAGATCTCGCCGTTCACGGCGTCGACCGCCTGCAGGACGCCCTTGCCGCCGTAGCGCTTGGGGTCGCCGTCGCGCTTCTCGACCGCCTCGTAGGCACCGGTCGACGCCCCGGACGGCACCGCCGCCCGCCCGACCGCCCCGGTCTCCAGCGTGACGTCGACCTCGACCGTCGGGTTGCCGCGGCTGTCCAGGATTTCGCGGGCGGTGATGTCGATGATCGCGCTCATGGGCGGGCTCCTAGGGACCGGACTGATGGTGGGGAGGAATAGCGCCCGACCGATGGGCGTTCAATCGCTTTGCCGTCCAGGCTGCGACGAGAACGACCACGATCGCGAGGGGTTGACGTGACCGAGCCGCCGAAGCCATCCGCCTTCGGATCGATGACGGTCGAGGCGCGCACCGGTCGCGGTACCGACGGCACCACCCTCACGCCGCCGCCAGCAGCTCCGCAGCTCGGCGCTCGGCGACTTCGGCTGCGCTGGCCTGCCCCTCGGCCCTGAGCGCTGCCGCGTATCGCCGCCAGCTCCAAGCGCTCCTAGGCTTGGCCGCGGTGCGCTCGGCCAGCAGCGCCCTCGCCAGGCGCGGGCGGGCCTGCACCGCCGCCGACACCAGAATCTCCTCAAACAGGTCGCGCTGCGCGTGGCTGCCGCCCATGCACCAGAGCTCGTAGCGGATGGGCAGCAGCGCGTCGACTGCCGTGCCGGAATCGCCGCGGGCGAGCGCCGCCAGCGCCGCCGCGGTGCCGGTGCCGACCCGCGCCGAGACCCTGCCCTGCGCGGTCCCCGCGTTGGAGTAGTCCTGCATCCGCGCCGCCAGTCGGGCCGCCGCCTCCGGCTCGCCGCCCTTCAGCAGCGCCATCAGGTAGTGCAGCGAGACGAACACCAATTCGTGGTCGTCAACGTGCCGCAGCGAAACCTCGGTCAGGTCCTTCCAGCGGTCGCCGACGTCGACGCCGTGCATCTCCAGCCGCCAGAGCATCGAGGCGGCGTTGCAGACATCCAGGTACATGTCGCTCGCGATATCCGAGGCGACATACCGGTCATACAGCGCCAGGACCTCGTGGAACTCATGTCTTTCAAGATGATACAGGCCGCGGTGCCAATAAAGGTGGAAGCGAAAATTGTTCACCGTCGACCAGTCCGGCTCGTGACGCCTGACCTAGGCTATGCACTCGGCGTGGCGACCCTG
>CAYNFA010000913.1:0-1603 GCA_964396345.1 uncultured Thalassobaculum sp. | reverse complement strand
GCTGAACCCGACGTTGGCGAGCGCCAAGCGGTGCAGGGCCGTCGCCCAGTCGAGAAAGTAGATCGCTTCGAGGTCGAGCCGCTTGTCCTGCAGCACCGGCAGGTCGGTGAAGGCGGGCGGCGGCGCGAACACCGGCTCCTCGGACCGGGGACGGCGCGGGCGGTTGGCGGCGGCCGCGGCGGTGGTGCCGAGAGCGGCGCAGAAATCGTTGAGCACCGGAACCGCCAGCGACACCGCGCGGTCGGCGCTGTCCTCCCAGCGCACGTTGGCCGCCTGGATCTGCTGGCGCACCGTGGCGGCGATGCGGTCGGCGAGGCCAAGCCGGTTGGCGCCGACGATCAGCTCGCCGCACAGATCCTCGACCAGCCGCGACGTCAGCCCCAGGCGGGCGGCGTTCTGCGCCACCCGACGCAGCTTGTCGGCCCACAGGTTCATCAGCTCGCGGGCGAACAGGGCGGGCCGGTCCTGCACCGGTCCCGACGGCGTCGACGGTGCCGCTGCCGGCCTGTCGCCGCCGGCCGGCGGCTCCGCCCACGGGTCGTCGGACCACGGGTCCGCAACCGGCAGGGCGGCGTCCTCGGCCGTCGGATGAGCGTCGAGCTTCAGGGCGGCGACGTTCATGAAGCACTCCCGGACCTCGCGATCCTCGAGCGCCATCGCCGTCATCAACCGGGCGAACGGCCGGTACTGTTGCGGTGCCACCAGCCGATAGAGCTCCAGGCGAAGGGCGGCGAACGCCTTGTCCTTGTTCTGCCGCGCAAGATCATCGTCGGCGTGGTGGAAGCGTCGCAGCAGGGCGTTGAGGGTGCGCGCCTGTTCGCTCAACCGCTCGCCGATCTGGTGGGCCTTCAGGCTCTCGTCCAGGGTGTTGGTCAGGCGCTGCACGAGGTAGGAGACGCCGCCGTCGTTCGGCGCGAAGGCCGCCGACCAGACCGCCTCGCGGTCGCCGAAATGCCGGCTGCACAGCTCCGAGCCGAGGAACGCCGACTTGTATTCGGCGATCAGGCCGGCCTTGGCGTCGAGCGGCGCCTTCTCGACCAGTTGCTCGCTGCCGTCCGGCAGGCGCTCGACGCTCGCGTAGGACATGATGTGTTCCTGCTTCATGCCCGGGTTGCGCAGGAACAGGGCGTTGGCGAACGGCTTGCCGTCCCAGTCGTCGGGCCAGCCGCTGTGGCCGTACAACTCCAGGAACGACGCGTGCAGGCGGCGGTCCCACTTGCCGCGGCGGGTTTCGGAGGTTTCGCCGCCCTTCTCGATGAACTCCAGGTCGAACTTGGTCAGCACCAGGAACAGGGCGTTGCGCACCCCGGCCCGCGCCGTCGGCGTGTCGCCGTGGGTGAGCCCGATCCAGCCCTGCACCATCGCCGCGAGGTCCTTGACCTCGGCCGGGTTGCCCGGCATGCACAGCAGCATGGCGGTGAGTTCGCGCTCCTCGGTGAAGCGCTGGAACAGGTAGGCGATCTTGCCGCGCAGCAGCATCTCGCGGATCTGCCTGGTGCGCTTGGCCTCGTCGGCCTCGATCTCGATCATCTTCTGGCGGGCCCGGGCGCCGGGGAAATCCAGCAGGTCGGTGCCGGCCATGAACGGCCACGGCGTGTCGGCG
>CAYNFA010000912.1:0-1616 GCA_964396345.1 uncultured Thalassobaculum sp. | reverse complement strand
AGGTCATTCCATCGCCGGCGGCGAGTTCGACGCGCTGTCCGCCGACCTCGACAGCGAGGACGCCGGTGACGACGTGGACGATCTCGCGGGTGCCGGCGGCGTGCGCCGCACCGTCGTAGCGCTCGCCGGCTTGCAGCTCCCACTCCCAGAGCTCCAGCATGTCCGGACCGCGGGTACCGGCCAGCAGGCGCGCCGATCCGCCACCCGGCCCGCGCCAGAGGACTGGCACCTCGTCCGATCGGACCACCTGGATGCCCGCGCCCGCATCCTCCGCCAGCAAGTCCACGACGGCGACGCCGAGGGCCGACGCCAGCCGGCAGAGCGTGGCGATGTTCGGGTTCGAGCGCGCCCGCTCGATCTGCACCACCACGCCCTTGCTTAGCCCGGCCCGGCGCGCGAGCTGCTCGAAGGACAGCCGCTGGTCATGCCGCAGCAGCGCGACGTTTCGGGCGATCACGGCGGCCATCGGTTCAGGAACGGGTGCGATCATCGGTCATTCCATTGACGCGATTGGAAATTTCGATAGTAACTCTCGAATGCAACAATCGGTCAGAGAGATCGCATGATGCCCGACTTCACCCCCTCCGTCTCGCCCGCGATCCTGGCGCTTCGGCCCGACTTCCGGGCGGTCAGCGTGCGGGTTTTCGGAGGCAGCAACCTCCCGGAGGATGCCGAGGCGACGGCGCTGCTGCGCGACGCGGTCGCCGGGGTCGATACCTCACCAGACTGGGCCGACGCCCATCTAGAGGCGTGGGCCGCAGCCTACCGCGCTTTCGGGGCCAAGCCCAACCGCACCCCCTGCTCGGCCGAGGCGCTGCGCAAGCGGGCCCTCAAGCAGGGAGCGCTGCCGGCGATCAACGCCGTCGTGGACGTCTACAACGCGCTCAGCCTGCGCTACGCGATCCCGGTCGGCGGCGAGGATCTGTCGGCCTACGCTGGGTCGCCGCGCCTGATCGTCGCCGACGGCACCGAGCCGTTCGAAACCACCGCGGACGGCGAGGCCGTGGTCGAGACCGTCGAGCCCGGCGAGGTGGTGTGGCGCGACGACCGCGGCGTCACCTGCCGACGCTGGAATTGGCGGCAGGGCCCGCGCACCCGACTGACCGAGGCCAGCCAGGACATGTGGTTCGTGTTCGAGCGGCTCGACCCGATGCCGATGGACGCGGTGCAGCGGGCCGCCGAAACGCTGGTCGACTACCTGCGCCGGCTGGCGCCCGGGCTGCGGGCCGACGTCACGACGCTCTGAGGCGCCGGCGATTACCCGCGGCGTAATTTCGCCGGCGGCGGGCGTCGGTCATGGTCGGGGCCTTCAGCCACCCGAGCCTGGAAGGCCGCCGCGATGATCTCCCTCACCTACGACGAGCAGGCAGTCACCTTCGTCATCACGCTGCTCCTGAAGCCGGGCTGCGAGCGGGCGTTCCTCGACCTGCTCGCCCCGGTCCTCGACGCCATGCGGCACGAGCCGACCTTCATCGACGCCGTCCTGCACCGCGACCCGGAGAACCCGCAACGCTTCATGCTGTACGAGACCTGGGCCGGCCTGGAGGACGTCGTGCAGGTCCAGATGCACCGCGACTACCGCCAGGCGTACTGGGACAAGCTGCCGGCGCTGCTCG
>CAYNFA010000911.1:0-1618 GCA_964396345.1 uncultured Thalassobaculum sp. | reverse complement strand
CGGCCGTTGACGGCCGCCGGGTGGACGCAGTTCAGCAACGTGCCGGCCGGCGCGGTGATGGTCAGCGCCCGCGCCAGCCCGGCGTTCGGCAGGATCGTCGGGTCGACCACCGACTTCACGATGTAGTAGGCGGTCGCCAGCAGCGCGGTGTAGGTCATGTTGATGCCGGCGCGGACCTGCGGCGGGCTCTCGAAATGCAACCGCATCTCGTCGCCGGCGATGGTGATCTCGACGGCGACCGGCAGTTCGCCGTCGATCTCCGGGTTATCGAACACGTCGGCGAAGGCGTAGATGCCGTCCGGAAGGGTGGCAATGCCGGCGCGCATCTTGCGCTCGGCGTAGTCGAGCAGCGCCTCGCCGGCGGCCAGCACGGTGTCGGCGCCGTACTTCGCGCACAGCGCCTGGAAGCGCTGCACCCCGAGGCGGTTGGCCGCCATCTGGGCGCGCAGGTCCGACAGCCGCTCGCGCGGGACCTGGCAGTTCAGCAGGATCAGGTCGAGCACGTCCTTCTGGAGCAGGCCGGCCCGGTGCAGGCGGATCGGCGGGATCCGCAGGCCCTCCTGGTAGATGTGGGCGTGGCCGCGGTCGGCGAAGTCGGCGTGGTGGGCGAGGTTCACGGTCCAGGCGGTGATCCGGCCGTCGACGAAGATTGGCTCGGCCAGCACGATGTCCGGCAGGTGGGTGCCGCCGCCGACATAGGCGTCGTTGCCGACGAAAACGTCGCCCGGCTGCATGTCCTCGACCTTGTGCAGCTCAAGGATCTTCGGGACCACGCCGATGAAGCTGCCGAGATGGATCGGGATGTGCTCGGCCTGGCAGAGCGTGCGGCCCTTCACGTCGAACAGCGCCGTCGAGCAGTCGCGCCGCTCCTTGATGTTGGTCGAGTACGACGCGCGGATCAGCGCCTCCCCGGTCTCCTCGACGATCGACTCCAGGGCGGCGCCGATCACCTCGACGGTGATCGGGTCGAGCTGGCGGGTCGCCTCGGACGAAGCAGCGACGGTCATGCCACCTCCAGGATCAGGTTGAGGTACGGATCGACGCGGGCCGTCATGCCGGGCAGCACCACGGTGGTGGTGTCCATCTGCTCGACCACGGCCGGCCCGGCAATGCGGTTGCCCGGCTGGAGCCGCTCACGATCGTACACCGGGCAGGACACGAATTCCTGCGCCTCGGCCAGCCAGACGTCGCGGCGCTCGCGGATCGCGACCGACGCGTCGGGGCCGACCATCGCCTGCGGCACCAGTCGTGCCTTGCGGACCACGCCGATCGCCTCGATCCGGCAGGTCACGAGTTGCACCGCCTCGCCGTCAGCGACGAAGCCGTACATGCGCTCGTGGGCGGCGGCGAAGCCTTCGGCGAGCCGGTCGAGTGTGGCGACGGTGACCGGCCCCTCCGGCAGCGTCACCGGCAACTCGTAGTTCTGACCGGCGTAGCGCATGTCGACGGTGCGCGCGATCCGACGCTGCGCCGGCTCGATCGCCTCCTCGTGGAACCAGGCGTCGGCGCGCGCCGCGAGGCCGGCGAAGATCGTCTCTACCTCGGCGGTCGCCGCCCCCTCCAGCGCCAGCAGCCGGGTGGCGGCGAAGTCGGCGCGCAGATCGGTCAGCAGCAGGCC
>CAYNFA010000910.1:0-1627 GCA_964396345.1 uncultured Thalassobaculum sp. | reverse complement strand
CGCCCTCGGTCTTCTTGACGATCCAGGTCGCCCCCAGCAGGCCGTAGCCGGCCAGCAGGGCCACGCCGACGAACACCGAGAACGGCGACAGCCAGGACCAGATGCCGGCGCCCTCCAGCGTCGCGTGGCCCTCCACGAAGGCCCCCAGCACGATCCCCTGGCTCAGCGTCGCCACCACCGAGCCGCCGTGGAAGGAGGCCGACCAGAACGGCCGGTGCGCCTCGGTCTTGAACCGGAACTCGAACGCCACGCCCCGCAGGATCAGCGCCAGCAGCATGATGGTGATCGGCAGGTAGTACGCCGGCAGCAGCGTCGCGTAAGCCAGCGGGAACAACGCCAGCAGGCCGCCGCCGCCCAGCACCAGCCAGGTCTCGTTGCCGTCCCAGATCGGTGCCACTGACACCATCATCGCGTCGCGCCACTCGGTCTTGGCCGCCCCCGGGAACAGGATTCCGACGCCGAGGTCGAAGCCGTCCATCAGGACATACATCGCGACCGCAAAGCCGATGACGGCGGCAGCGGCGAGCGGCAGCCACAAGGCGACGCCGGTGGCGTCGGTGAAGCTTTCGAACATGGCGCTCACCCTCCCGACGTGCGGTCGTCGGCGTCGACCTGGACATCGAGGGCCGACAGCGGACGCTTCGCCTGCTGCATCTGGTCCGGCGCCCGCGGCGCCTCGAGTTCGGCGTAGACGATGCCCCGCCGGAGCAGCATCGCCACGTAATACAGCCCCGCCCCGAAGATCACGGTGTAGACCACCGCGAACCCGGTCAGCGACGTCACCACCTGATGCGCCCGAACGGCGCTGACACCGTCGGCGGTGCGGAACAGCCCGTACACCAGCCAAGGCTGGCGGCCGATCTCGGTGGTGAACCAGCCCGCCAGCACGGCGAGAAAACCCGCCGGGATCATCCAGGGCAGCAGCCGCAGGAAGATGCCGTCCTCGAACAGCCGCCCCCGCCAGTGGCGCCACACTCCCCAGAACGCCACCGCCATCATCAGGAAGCCGAGGCCGACCATCACCCGGAACGTCCAGAAGACCACCGCGACCGGCGGACGCTCGTCGGCCGGAAAGTCGGTCAGCGCCGGAAAGGTCCCGGTCAGGCTGTGGGTGATGATCAGGCTGCCGAGGTAGGGAATGCCGATCGCGGCGCGGTTGACCTCGGCTTCCTCATCCGGCCAGGCAAACAGCAGCAGCGGCACGCCCTCGGCGCCCTCGTTGCGCCAGTGGCCCTCCATGGCGGCGAGCTTGGCGGGCTGGTGCTCGGCGGTGTTAAGGCCGTGGAGATCGCCGATGAACACCTGCAACGGGGTCAGGACCGCCGCCAGCGCCAGCGCCATCGCCAGGCTGCGCCGGGCACCGCCGTCGTCGGGCCGGCGCCGCAGCGCGAACGCCGCCATGCCGGCGACCGCGAAGCAGGTCGACAGGTAGGTCGCCACCACCATGTGGCTGAAACGATAAGGAAACGAGGGGTTGAACACCACCGCCCACCAGTCGGTCGGGATCGCCCTGCCGTCGACGATCGCGAAGCCGGCCGGGGTGTGCATCCAGGAATTCGCCGACAGTATCCAGAACGCCGAGACCAAGGTGCCGACCGCCACCAGGATGGTGGCGATGAAATGCATG
>CAYNFA010000909.1:0-1628 GCA_964396345.1 uncultured Thalassobaculum sp. | reverse complement strand
GGATCTGGCGGACCGCGGCGAGATCGTGATCGGCGGCTCCAGCGGCGACGACCAGATCGTCTATTAGCGCGGCCGGCCCTACCCGGCGCGCAGGCGATGGTATTCGGCCTCGGTGAGCTCGCCTCGCAGGAAACGGTTCATCAGATCGCGCAGGCGGGCCCGGTCGATGGCGGGCTCGGCGACCGGTTCGGTGGCCAGGCTTTGCGCCGCCGCCAGTGGAACGCCGGGCTCGGGGGCTGGCGGCTTTTGCACGCTGGCCTGATGCAGGCGTTGGTCCGTCGGGGTGCGTATCCCCGGGGCGTCGCCCCCGTCCGACATCCTGGACGCCGCTATCTTGGCCTCGCGATCGGCGACGGCTTGCGCGACGGTCATGGCGGGTGCCGCGGGGCACCGCTTCCTGACCGCCAGACCGCTCAGGGTGGCGTTGCGCTGTTCGAAGGCGTTGGCTTCGGTCGAGGCCGCGCCCTTGAAGTCCATGGCAAAGGCAATCGGCAGGAACAGCAACGCCGCCGCCGTGCCGACCATGATGTTCTTGTTCTGGGTTTCGGCGTCCTCGTCGACCCTGACCCGCAGCGCGTCGTTGTTGCGCCTGATCTCGGCATCGATCGCCTCGCAGCTCATCCCGGCATCGTCCGGCAGGTAGGCCGACACCGGTATGGGTTGACGTCCCGCGCAACCGGCCACGATCAGGCCGGTGCAGGCAAGCACCGTGAAACGCCGCACCCGCCCCACTCCCCCGCAATCAAGGCGAATGAACTCTACCCTCTCAACGGGTTTGCGCAACCGGCGATAGCGCGCCCTCAGCCAACCGCTCTCTCACCAGACCCTGCCGCGCGCCGCGATCTCCAGTTCGCCCTCGATCCGGTCACCGCGCACCGCGACCACGCTGTCCATCATGTTGGAGACCACGCAGCAGTGGTTCGGCACGATCCGCACCCGATCGCCGACCGCCAGCCCGATCGGACCGGACGTGACCAGCCGGCCGTGTTCCTCGGAAAGCTGGTCGATGGCGATGTCCGGTCGGCCCAGCACGTGGCCGTGGCCTTGCAGGCCGAGCAGGTCGGAGGTCAGCACCTTGGTCCCGGCGTCGATGATCGCGCGGTCCGGCGTCGGCACCGACACCACCGTGGCCAGCACGGTGAGCGCGCAGTCCGCCCAGCCGCAGACGCCGCGCTCGACCAGCGAACGGTCGTTGTAGACGTAGGTGCCGGAGCGAAAGGCAGCGTAGGCAATGCTGTCACCGAGATGTTGCCGCAGTGCGACCAGCGTCGGACAGCGCATCATGGCATTGCATTTTTTGGCCGAAGAGTCGGGCAGAGCGGACTCTAGGGTTGCCGGCAGGTAGCCCATTTTGGAGACTTCGCGTGTATAGTCGGCAATGGGACACTTGGCTGAATTTTTGTAAATGGGCATCTTGTCGTCGTAGTCATCTGCATACATTTTTAGCGCCAATCCGGCCTGTTTGAGGTTTGACGCACAGAGAATGGCCCGGGCTTTTCCCTTGTCATTGGTCTGCAACGGTCCGGCGGCGCAGACGAGTATCATCCCAGTCACAATCCAAAAAGTCCGGGTCGTTTTCCATATTTTCATGCTTGGGTCTTTCTTGCAGAAGTCCTGATCGTATTGTG
>CAYNFA010000908.1:0-1628 GCA_964396345.1 uncultured Thalassobaculum sp. | reverse complement strand
AGCCAGCCGTTCTCGATCCAGAAGGTCGGCCTAAGCATACGTCGGTAGCCACTTGGCTCCGTCGTCCAGAAGGGACAGAGCGTTGCTTGCTCCTGTCGAACTCTCGGGCGCTATCCTGACGCCTACAGCCAGCGACTCCGGGGCGACCCGTGGAGTGTCACAGGCGATTCGTCAGGCACCGACCACCTCAAGCAGTGTCCGCTCGGCGCAGCCCGGCGACCCCCAGTTTCTGACCGTTGAGCCCGACGGCCGCGACGACGTGACGTTCATGGACCGTCTGCGCCACGCCCTGAAAACTGTGTTCGAGGCGGTGCAGCGTCCGGACGAGGCCGCCGCCGCCGCCGAGCGCGCCGTCCAGGCCGCCCAGCGCGCCATCGACCAGGCGTCCGGCTCCGAGGGTTTCCTGGTGCAGCTGCGGGTGGTCGGGGTCGATGTCGCCTACTCCGAGAACGGCGCCGACGGCGAGGCCGCTTACG
Organism: uncultured Thalassobaculum sp.; assembly: GCA_964396345.1. Classification (GTDB taxonomy): domain Bacteria; phylum Pseudomonadota; class Alphaproteobacteria; order Thalassobaculales; family Thalassobaculaceae; genus Thalassobaculum_A. The sequence continues at coordinate 1,152 of CAYNFA010000908.1, read as the reverse complement.
CCTCCTACCGCCGCCTCGGGGTCGAGATCGGCGTCGCCAGCGCCGGCGCCGTGCGGGCCGAGAACACCGCGGTGGTCGGTCTCGACGGCCGGTCGTTCGGCCTGACCCAGGCGGAAACCCGCACCGGCCTCACGAGCGGGCGCTACCGCCGGGTCGACGACGGCGGCGGCGAGGCCTCGGTCTCGGCGCAGGACCGGCTGTCGGCGGCGCAGTCCGGGCTGGCCCGCGTCAAGGCGATGCAGGATGCCCTCAAGGCCTACCGCTCCGGCGACGTCGATCCGCTGAAACGCCTGCTTGTGGACGGCGACAGTCCGGCCGGGGGCCGCTACGGGGCGGTGTTCCCCGGAACCGGCGCGATCGCCCTGAACTGACGCCGGCCGTCGCCCGCGCGGCGGACTTGCATCCGCGGCCGGCAACCCGTATCTAGGTCGCGCGATTCCAGGGCCGCAGTAGCTCAGCTGGTAGAGCATCGCATTCGTAATGCGAGGGTCGGGGGTTCGAGTCCCTTCTGCGGCACCATTTTTACCTTGTCCGACCCGGACTCAATGGCCCACTGGCCGCCCGCGTTGGCGGGTGAGGTCGTTTTGACTTCCGCCGATCGCGGCGGCGCTTCTCTTCCTTCTTCTTGACCTCGATCAACGCGCCGCGCCCGCGCTGCCCGCAAGCTGTCGGAAGCGCCGTTGCCGTCGGGCCGCGCGCCCGGCCGCTTCCGGCCACTGTCCGCGAAGCCGAGGGAGGGTCCGATGACCGACGATCCGACACCCGTGCGTTGGTTCGAGGAACTGCGCCGCGCCGACGTGCCGCGGGTCGGCGGCAAGAACGCCTCGCTCGGCGAGATGATCGCCAACCTGTCGGCCCGTGGCGTGCGGGTGCCGCCGGGCTTCGCCACCACCGCCGGCGCCTACCGGCGGTTCGTCGAGCACAACGGGCTGAGGGACGTCATCGCGGCGACCATGGCCTCGCTCGCCGCCGGCAAGCTGACGCTGGCCGAATCCGGGCAGACGATCCGGCGCGCCTTCCTGGCCGGTGACTGGCCGGCGGATACCGCCGAGGCGATCCGGTCGTCCTACCGCGAACTCTGCCGGCGCGCCGGGCGCGCCGACATCGACGTCGCGGTCCGCTCCAGCGCCACCGCCGAAGACCTGCCCGACG
>CAYNFA010000907.1:0-1631 GCA_964396345.1 uncultured Thalassobaculum sp. | reverse complement strand
TCGACGGCCACAACCTCGACCACCTGCTGCCGGTGCTGCGGAACCTGCGGGACACCCCGGGCGACGGCCCGGTCCTGCTGCACGTGGTGACCGAGAAGGGGCGCGGCCATCCGTTCGCCGAGGCCAGCGTCGACAAGTACCACGCGGTCGCCAAGTTCGACGTGGTGACCGGCGCCCAGGCCAAGCCGAAGGCGAACGCGCCGTCCTACACCCGGGTGTTCGCCGACAGCCTGATCGCCGAGGCCGAGGCCGACGACCGGGTGGTGGCGGTGACGGCGGCGATGCCGCCGGGAACCGGTCTCGACCGGTTCGCCGAGCGGTTCCCGGAGCGCAGCTTCGACGTCGGGATCGCCGAGCAGCACGCCGTGACGTTCGCGGCCGGGATGGCGGCCGAGGGCATGAAGCCGTTCGCGGCGATCTACTCGACGTTCCTGCAGCGCGGCTACGACCAGGTCGTGCACGACGTGGCGATCCAGAGCCTGCCGGTGCGGTTCGCGATCGACCGCGCCGGGCTGGTCGGGGCCGACGGCGCGACCCACGCCGGGTCGTTCGACCTCGCCTATCTCGGCTGCCTGCCGGGGTTCGTGATCATGGCGCCGTCGGACGAGGCCGAGCTGATGCACATGGTGGCGACCGCCGCCGCCATCGACGACCGCCCGAGCGCGGTGCGCTACCCGCGCGGCGAGGGCGTCGGGATCGAGTTGCCGGCGCGCGGCCGGCCGCTGGAGATCGGCCGCGGCCGGGTGGTGCGCGAGGGCACGACGGTGGCGCTGCTGTCGCTGGGCAGCCGCCTGCAGGAGTGCCTGCTGGCGGCCGACGAACTGGCGGCGCGCGGCCTGTCGACCACGGTCGCCGACGCCCGCTTCGCCAAGCCGATCGACACCGACCTGGTGCGCCGGCTGGCGACCGGGCACGCCGTGCTGATCACGATCGAGGAAGGCTCGATCGGCGGCTTCTCGTCGCAGGTGCTGCACTGGCTGGCGACCGAGGGCCTGCTCGACCGCGGCCTGGTGGTGCGGCCGATGGTGCTGCCGGACCGGTTCATCGACCACGACAAGCCGGAGGCGCAGTACGCCGAGGTCGGCCTGGACGCCGCCGGCGTCGTCGCCACCGCGATCGGCGCGTTGATGATGAGCGGCGAGCGGGTTCCCGACAGCGCCGGGATCCGGCTGCCTGGCGCCGGCTGAAGCACGCCAACCTGGAATGACAGACCCCGCCCAACGCGAGTCGGGCGGGGTTTATCGTATTACGGCGTCGTTTTCCGACGTCAGTTGCCGAGCATCAGGTTCGGCAGGAAGGTGACGATACCCGGGAACGCAACAAACAGCGCGATGCAGGAGAAGTCGGCGACCACGAACGGCCACACGCCGCCGAAGATCTTCGGCAATGGAATGTCCGGTCTGACCCCGTGGACCACGTAGCAATTCAGGCCGACCGGTGGCGTGAGCAGGCCGATCTCGACCATCTTGACGACGATGATGCCGAACCAGATCGGGTCGAAACCGAGCGCCATCATCACCGGGAATATGACAGGCAAGGTCAGCAGCAGCATGCCGATGCCGTCCATGAACATGCCGAGCACAGTGTACAGCACGATGATGAACAGCAGCACCAAGTAGGGCGAGACGCCG
>CAYNFA010000906.1:0-1635 GCA_964396345.1 uncultured Thalassobaculum sp. | reverse complement strand
GGAAGAGGAAGTCCGGCTTGTCCTCGGCTACGTGGTCCGGGGCGCGGATCGGGAGCCGGTTCGCTGGTGGCTTATTCGCTGTTGATCACCGATCTTGACCCGTTGCGCTGGGGGCTGCTGTTCGAGCGGTTCCTCAACCCTGAACGCGTATCGATGCCGGACTTCGACATCGACTTCTGCCAGGATCGCCGCGACGAAGTGATCCGATATGTTCAGGAGAAGTATGGTCGCGACCGGGTGGCGCAAATCATCACCTTCGGCAAGCTGCAGGCGCGCGCGGCTTTGCGCGACGTCGGGCGTGTTCTTGAGATGCCTTATGGCCAGGTCGACCGCATCTGCAAACTGGTGCCGAACAACCCCGCCAACCCGGTTACCTTGGCCCAGGCACTGACCACCGCGGAGGAGCTGCGACGCCAGCGCGACTCCGACGAGAACGTGGCCAGCCTGATTCGCGTCGCCCTGCAGATCGAGGGTTTGTACCGCAACTCCTCGACCCACGCCGCCGGTGTCGTCATCGCCGACCGTCCACTGTCGGAGTTGGTGCCTCTGTACCGTGACCCGCGATCCGACATGCCGGTCACCCAGTTCAACATGAAGTGGGTGGAACCGGCGGGACTGGTTAAGTTCGACTTCCTCGGCCTGAAGACCCTGACCGTGCTGCAGCGCGCGGTCGACCTGCTGAAGGAGCGGGGTGTGGATCTTGAGCTGTCCAAGATCCCGCTCGACGACACCCGCACCTACGCAATGCTGGCCAGGGGCGAGGGAACCGGAGTTTTCCAGCTGGAAAGCTCAGGCATGCGCGACGTGCTTCGCCGCCTGCGGCCCGACCGGTTCGAGGACATCATCGCGCTGGTGGCGCTCTACCGGCCCGGCCCGATGGCCAACATTCCGAAGTACATCGCCTGCAAGCACGGCGACGAGAAGCCCGACTACATGCACCCCAAGCTGGAGCCGGTGCTCACCGAGACCTTCGGCATCATGATTTATCAGGAGCAGGTGCAGCAGGCCGCTCAGCGCCTGTCCGGCTACACCCTCGGCGGCGCCGACCTGCTCCGGCGTGCCATGGGCAAGAAGATCAAGGAGGAGATGGACGCACAGCGCGAGCGCTTCGTCTCCGGAGCCGTCGAGAACGGCGTCGATCAGGCCCAGGCCAGCGGAATCTTCGATCAGATCGCGGCGTTCGCGGGCTACGGCTTCAACAAGAGCCACGCTGCCGCCTACGCCCTGGTCGCTTACCAGACCGCCTACCTGAAGGCCAACCATCCGGTCCAGTTCCTGGCGGCTTCCATGACCTACGACATGGGCAACACCGACAAGCTGAACACCTTCCGCCAGGAACTGCAGAAGCTGCGGATCCCGCTGCTGCCGCCGGACATCAACCGGTCGCGCCGCGATTTTGCGGTCGAGCCGAGGGCCGACGGCACGATGGCGATCCGTTACGCGCTGGCCGCCGTGAAGAACGTCGGTGGCGCCGCGATGGATGCTCTGGTGGTTGCGCGGGATGCCGGCGGACCGTTCAAGAGCCTTGGCGATTTCGCCGACCGGACCGACCCGCAGCACGTGAACAAGCGCCTGCTGGAGAACCTGGTGAGAGCCGGCGCCTTCGACGCCCTGCACCCGAACCGGGCCGAGCTT
>CAYNFA010000905.1:0-1638 GCA_964396345.1 uncultured Thalassobaculum sp. | reverse complement strand
ACGACTTCCTCGCATCCCTCATCGCATCATGAGCCGTTCACCCGATTCCCCTGGATGGTTCGCCCGCGCGGCGTCTCGCTACCCCGCCACCTCCGGCTTCAGGGCGAAAAACCGGTAGAGCGCCAGCTCGCCGCTCTCCAGCAGCGCGGCGCGGCGCGCCCAGCGCTCCACCTCGGCGATCAGGGCGGCGCGGAGCGCGGGATCTTCCGCCAACGGGTCACTTCCGTCGAGGCTCGCCACGAACCGGGCAAAGTGGTCGCGGATGTGTCGGCGGTGTTCAACGGAACGGTCCTCGAGAATGCGGACGTCGAAGCGGAGGTCCGCGAACGCACGCTCGTACTCCGCCCTCGACCACGGCCTGCCAGTGAGGTCCTCCGAGTCGAGCCAGGCCCGCACCCGCTCGGATGGCTCGCCCTCAACCGGCAGCACGTAGTCGGTGATGACCAGTTGCCCCCAGTCCTTGAGCACCGCGTGGACCTCCTTCAGCAGGGCGGCGCGGTTGCGGACTTCGAACATCGACTCCCGCGACACCACGCAGTCGAAGCTCTTCGGCCGCAGGCTGAAGCCTTCGGGCGCGAACCCGCGCACCGTAACGTGGCCGCCGCCCTTGAGGGTGGCGATCACCGACGCTGCGCGCTCCGACAGTTCCGGGTCCATCTCGTAGCCGGTGATCCAGACCCCGAAACGCTGGGCGACGGCGGTGGCGGCGCCGCCGAGCCCGGCCGACAGGTCCAGCACCGAATGCACCGGCGTCAACCCGAGCGGCTTGACGATCTCGACCGCCTGCTCGGGTCCGCCGGGCGACGTGTATCCGGCTCCGAACAACCGCTGAAGAACGTCGACGCGGGCGCGGGCATGGTCGACCGCCGTCAGCGTCGGCAGCCTCGGGATCAGGTCTCCCATGGATGGCGGCGATTCCGACACCGCGCCGGCGCGCCACGCGTAATATTCGGAAGCGTCGTAGCCTCGCCACCAGGCCGCGAGGCGGTGTCGCAGGGGAATCGTCGGGCCGCCGCTCGCTGCCATGCCAGCCACAATAGCCTAAGTTAACCGACTGGTTGACCTGAAGCCGGCGGCCACGCCCTCGGGCACCTTACCGCCGCATGCCATCGAGCAACTGCGCAGCACCCTGCTGAATGAGCAAGACATCATAGCCCATCAGCAGCACGCGATAGCCGCGCTCGATCTTGGCGTTCGCCTCCGCCGCCGACAGCGACATGCCGCCAAGCGCCACCGGGCTCGTCAGGATCGCCGCCTCGGCGCGGGCAATCGCCTCCAGCACCTCGGGATGGTCCCGGTCGCCCGGCCTGCCCATGCTCATCGCCAGATCCATCGGCGCGATGATGGCAACGTCGATGCCGGGGACCGCGACGATCTCCTCGACGTTGGCGACGGCGTCGATGTGCTCGATCAGCACGACGTTCAGCAATTCCCGGTTGGCCGCCTCGAAATACTCCATCGGGCCCTTCAGCCCCCACCGTGTGGGCGCGTAGAACGGCCCCCAGCCGCGCACGCCCTCGGGCGGGTAGTTGACGCAGCGGACCGTCGCCTCCGCCTGCTCGCGGGTGCAGATCATCGGGAAGATCAGCCCCATGGCACCGGCGTCGAGCGCCGGCTTGCACAGGTTCGGGTCCGGCG
>CAYNFA010000904.1:0-1642 GCA_964396345.1 uncultured Thalassobaculum sp. | reverse complement strand
ACCCGCTTCAGGCCGACTTGCGCCAGGGCGTCGACGGTGGTGGCCTCCAGCCGCAGGGCGGCGAGCGGCAGGGGGCCGAGAAACCCCGCAAGCGTGTCGGCTGCCACGATCGTGGCGGGTCCTGGCGCGTGGCGCGATGCCGCCCAGGCCGCCCCCACGGTCGGCGCGGCCGCCAGCCGGGCGCTCAGGCCGAAGCCGGACAGGCGGGCGTGCAGGTCCCCGAGCAGGGCGGTCTCGCCGCCGAACAGGTGCGCGCAGCCGGTGATGTCGAGGGCGATCCCGTCCGGCCCGTCGACGGCGGTCCAGGGGCTGTAGCGGCCGCACCAGAGCGCCAGGCGGTGCAAGGCTGCGGCATCGCCGTCGGGGTCGGCTGCGGCCACCGCCAGCGCCGGGCAGAGCGCCCGGGCGTCGGCCAGCGGCAGGCCGGCCGCCAGGCCCGCCCGCTCGGCGGCCGCGTTCACGGCGGTCAGCCGCTGACCGTGCCGGGACGCGGCGGTCAGGGCCATCGGGGCGTCCTCAGGCAGTGCGCCGGTGCGGGTGGCGGGGGAGGTCTTGGCGGGCGGGGGCTGGCCGCGCCACCGGCGCTCGATCGGCCAACGGGGCAGCCAGATGGAAACGAACCGTCTCATGATCCCACTCGACCAGCCAATCGTGCGGCCGGCCCCTTTTGCAGCGCACCAGATCGATCCGCCAGCGCGGCGGGCCGAGGCTCGGCATGGCGTGCCCCGGGTGCCGGATCGGGACGCTCGGCCGGGCGGCGATCGACCAACGGGTGGCGGCGGCGGTGGCGCCGCCGGTCTCGTCCCCGATGCGCAGGACGAGCGCCGTGCCGCCGCTCTCGGCGGCGCGCAGGGACAGTCGGCGGCTGGCCGTGAAGTCGTAATGCCGGCTGTCGCGGGCCAGGATGCCGATGGCGGCGGCGAAGCCGGCGCTGGCCAGGCTCTCCTCCAGCGCCCACAGCGCGTCGCGCGCGCTTCGCCCGCGCAGGTGGATCAGGCGGCCGGGATCGAACCCGGCGGCTGACAGGCCCGGGGCGTAGGCGCCGCCGTGGCGGCCGGGGTCGTGGGTCGTCGCCCACAGCACCGGACCCGGGCGGCTCAGCGTGATCCGGGCCAGCAGGCCGAGCGCGAAGCCGAGGGCGGCGGCGGTGTCGCCTTCGGCCGCCGGCATGATCTCGTGTATCACTCCGAGTTCGAGGCCGCCCTCGGGCAAGGCGGCGTCCAGGTCGGCGTCACCGAGCGAGACGGTCGTTGGCGGTTCGCGCCGGACTGGAGCCCATCGATCGAGGCCCAGCCGGCGCACCGGGTCCGGAGGGGCGGGATGATCCGGCAGCGGTGGGCTGCGGCGTTGAAAGTTCATGATTTGTTCCAAAACAAGACCGGGACGCCCGACGCGAGTCCCGCCCGAGGGAAATGATCGGGCGGCTGGCGTTGGCGGAGTCATGTTGAGAACAAAAACAGAACATTTCAAGGAAAAAGCCAGCGGTGCGAAGGTTAGCCATATGTAGTGATTGGTCAAATTATAGACCGCAATGGCTTGATCCGATCCGCGGGACGACCCCAACGCGAAACGGCCGTCCCGGGGGGGACGGCCGTCAGACGGTCTCCGATGATGACGGAATCTACAGTCCGTAGCGCAGTCG
>CAYNFA010000903.1:0-1643 GCA_964396345.1 uncultured Thalassobaculum sp. | reverse complement strand
CAGGATCACCGAGGGCACGACGACGGCGACGGCGCCGACCAGACGCGCCGTCGGCCGCTCGCGGCGAAACACGGCGATGCTGAGCAGCAGGGTGAACACCGGAGCGGCCGAGACGATCGGTACCACCACGATGATCTCGCCGGTCAGAAGCGCCTGATTCAGAAGCGTGATGGCGACCGCCATCGAGACGCCGCTGGCGACGAACCACAAGGCCGAGTGTCCGCCGCCGATCAGCAGCCGCGGTCGCTCGCGCCGTGCCGCCTGGGTGGACAGCAGGACGATGGAGGACACGGTGAACGACACCAGCCCGGCTAGATAGGCGTCGGGGACCGTGACCATGCCGAGCTTCGACAGCACGTGCGCCAGGGCCCGGATGGCGGCGGCTCCGATCGGCAGCAACAGGGCCCACAGCGGCCACTCGGCGGCACCTGAACCGCCGCGCCGCGACAGCACGATGATCGACGCGATGATGCCGACGGTGCCGACCGCCACCGGCCAGGTGAGGATCTCGCCAAGCCAGAGCACGCCCAGGGCAGTGCTGAACAGCGGCGACGTGGAGCTGAGCGTGCTGGACAGCGTCGGCCCGAGATGCCTGACCCCCGCCACCGACAGATTGGCGCTGAGCGCCGGCCTGAACAGCCCGATCAGGGCGAACACCCAGATGCCGGCGGCGCCAAGGTAGCTGAGATCGAGCAGAATCGGCGCCAGCAGCCAGAAACACGCGGTCGAGGTGACGATCGAGATCATCGTTCCGCTTCGCGAGTCGAGCGACCGGACGCCAAGGTACTGGCACTGGTCGCCGATCGCGAAGGTCAGCGCCGCGGCCAGCGCGCAAATCAGCGGGACGAATTCGGCCGGCATGCGGTCTCTTCTGCGGCGGTCTCTTCTGCGGCGGGCTCTTCTGCAGCGGGGACACGATGATCATCCGGCGCGCCGCGAAACGCGAGCCGTATTCGTCAGCGGGCCCGCACCGGCGTCAGTCGGCCTCAGCGCCGTGGCTGGCGACGGCCGCTTCGCCCGGCCCGACCGTGGACCGCAAGAACAGCGTGATCGCCACGGTGACCGCCAGCAGCGCCGCCGACGTCCAGAGCGTTCCCGCCAGACCGGCGAACTGGTAGAGCAGCCCCGACAACAGCGTCCCCGCAAACCGCCCAACGGCGTTGGCCATGTAGTAGAATCCGACGTTCAGGGCGATCTTGTCGGCGTCCGAGTAGGCGACGATCAGATAGGAGTGGACCGACGAGTTGAGGGCGAACACCAGACCGAAGACCAGCAGGCCGCCAATAAGCAGGACCGGCTGGAACGCGGCGGGCAGGGGCGCCCCGCTCGCCTCTGCCAGCCAGCCCATGGCCTCAGGCGACAATCCGACCGCGATGCCAGCGGGAATCACCATCAGGACCGCGCCCCACAGCTTCGCCGCACCGGCGCCGCGCTCGGCGGCGCCGCGCCCGAGCAGCCGCGGGGCGGCCGCCTGCACCATGCCGTAGCCGATCACCCAGGCTGCCATGAAGGCGCCGACCTCGTCGAACCCCCAGCCGAGCTGGTCGTAGAGGAAGATCGGGACGGCGACCACGAACCACACGTCGCGCGACGCAAACAGGAAGATCCGCGCCGCCGACAGCAGGTTGATCGCCCGGGTCTTC
>CAYNFA010000902.1:0-1647 GCA_964396345.1 uncultured Thalassobaculum sp. | reverse complement strand
CGGTCACATGGACACCGTGCACCCGGTCGGCACGCTGGCCGGGCCGCTGCCGTTCCGGGTCGAGGGCGACCGCGCCTACGGCCCCGGCATCTACGACATGAAGGGCGGCAACGTCATGGCGCTGCAGGCGCTGGCGCATCTGCACGCCAGCGGCGCCCGCCCGCGCCTGCCGGTGACGGTGATGTTCATCCCCGACGAGGAGATGGGCAGTCCGAGCTCGCGCGCCCGCATCGAGGCGGAGGCGGCGAAGCACCGCCTGGCGCTGGTGGTCGAGCCCTCGGGCGACGGTGGGCGGATCACCGTCGCGCGCCACGGCATCGCCCGCTACCACCTGAAGACCACCGGCCGTCCGGCGCACGCCGGCGCCTACCACTGGAAGGGCCGAAGCGCGATCCGCGAGATGGCGCACCAGGTGACCGCCATCGAGGCGATGACCGACTACGAGCGCAACATCACCCTGAACGTCGGGACCATCTCCGGCGGCACCCATGAGAACCTGGTGCCGATCGAGTGCCGGGCCTGCGTCTACGTGATGGTGGCGACGGTCGACAACGAGGCCGAGGTGCGCGCCCGGCTCTCGGCGCTCACCCCGGTCGACCCGGACGTCCGCCTGGAGGTGACGCCGGGGCTGTTCCGGCCGCCCTACGCCAAGTCGCCGGAGATCCAGTCGCTCTACGACCAGGCCTGCGCGCTGGCCCGCGAGATCGGCTTCGAGATCCCGGGCGAGCGGGTCGCGGGCGGCGGCAGCGACGGCAATTTCACCGGGTCCCTCGGCGTGCCGACCCTCGACGGCCTCGGCGTGGTCGGCGACGGCCCGCACACCCACGAGGAGCACCTGCTGGTGTCCTGCCTGGTACCCCGCACGAAGCTGCTGGCCCGCCTGTTCGAGACGCTGGAGTAGCGGGCGCCGGGCGGCGACCCGAAATCGAGGGAGATCCGTGATGTATGGAATCCTGCTGTACGACGGGGTCGAGCCGATCGACGTCGGGGCCGCCTTCGGGGTGCTGTCGATGGCCCGGCGGCTGGTGCCATCGCTGAGCTTCGTCGGGATCGCCGAACGCCGGGGTGAGATCGTCTGCGCCAACGGGCTGCGGGTCGTCAGCGACCACGACTTCCACTCGGTACCCGACGGCCTGACCGACCTGATCGTGACCGGCGGGCCCGGCTGGGTGCAGGCGGCCGCAAGCCCGGCCACCCTCGGCTTCATCCGCGATACCAGGGCGCGGGTGGCGTCGATGTGCACCGGCGCAATGCTCCTCGACGCCGCCGGGCGCCTCGACGGCCGCCGCGTCACCACCAAGCGCGAGGTGTTCGCCGGCGAGACCCCGCCGCTGGACCTGCTGGCCGAGCGCCACGAGACCTGCCCCGCGGCCATCGTCGACGCCGGCGACGTGGTGACCGGGGGCGGCGTCACGCTCGGGCTCGACGTCATGTTCTATTGCCTGGCGCGCAGCCACGGCGAGGCGGTGGCCGCCGACGTGGCGCGGGTGATGGAGTATTCCCGGGCGCTGGCGGCGAACCGCGCGGCGCTCGGCTACCAGAACGGAGGATAGGCCCCGGCGCCCGGAGTTCGGGCCGCGCGCTCTCAGTGGGCCTCGGCCCAGCTCTTCGCCCAGCCGGCGTCGGCGACCAGCGGGACCGACAGGT
>CAYNFA010000901.1:0-1648 GCA_964396345.1 uncultured Thalassobaculum sp. | reverse complement strand
ACCGACGAGATCCGCAGCCCCGGCTTCTACCATTCGTCGCTGTACGAGTTCCTGACCATCTTCGAGAACGATCCCGACGGGCTGGCGGCCAGCGTGCGGGTGGCGATGGCCGAGCTTCTGAAGAGCGGGGTGACCACGGTCGTCGACTTCTCGGCGCCGTTCGACGCCTGGCTCGAGGTGCTGGCGGAATCCGGCATCCGCGCCTGCGTCGCCCCGGCGTTCCGCGACGCGCGCTGGTACACCAAGGACGGTCACCAACTGCAATACGAGTGGGACGAGCAGGCCGGCCGGGCCGGGTTCGAGCGGGCCCAGCGGGTCATCGACCTGGCCAACCAGCACCCGTCGGGCCGCCTGATGGGGATGATGGCGCCGTCGCAGATCGACACCTGCTCGGCCGAGCTGCTGCGCGACGCCTTCGACTATGCCCAGGAAAAGAACCTGCCCTGGCAGACCCACGCCGCGCAGTCGGTGACCGAGTTCCAGGAGATGATCCGGCGCCACGGCCGCACGCCGATCCAGTGGATGGACGACATCGGCGTGCTAGGCGAGCACAGCATCATCGGCCACGGCATCTTCCTCGACCACCACCCGTGGGTGCACTGGTCGACCCGCGACGACCTCCGGCTGCTGTCGGACAGCGGCGCCACCGTGGCGCACTGCCCGACCGTGTTCATGCGCCGCGGCATCGCCCTGCGCACCTTCGGCGGCTATGTCCGCCAGGGCATCAACATGGGCATCGGCACCGACACCTACCCGCACAACTTCCTGGAGGAGATGCGCAACGTCGGCACCGTGGCCCGCGCCGTGGCCGAGACCGTCGACGATCTCAACACCTCCGACATCTTCAACGCCGCCACCGTCGGCGGCGCCAGGGCCCTGCGCCGCGACGACATCGGCCGGCTCGCCGTGGGCGCGCGCGCCGACCTGGTCTGCGTCGACCTGACCGAACCCTCGATGATGCCGGTGCGCGAGCCGATCCGCAGCCTGGTGTTCGCGGCCTGCGACCGCGCCGTCCGCGACGTGTTCGTGGACGGCCGGCAGGTGGTGAAGGACGGCGAAATCACCACCATCGACCTCCGCGCGGCGCTCGGCGAGTTGCAGGCGGCCCAGGCCCGCTCGATGCGCAACATCCCGGGGCTCGACTGGGCCGGCCGCACCGCCGACCAGCTGTCGCCAATGGTGTTCGAGACCCGCGAGGCGCTGAACTGAGGGGCGACCAGAAGCAGGGCGGCCGAACCGGGGGATCGCGCATGAAGGAACTGACGAGCGAGGCGCTGCTGGCGGCCGTGCGGCGCTGGGTCGAGATCGAAAGCCCGACCCAGGACGCCGGGGCGGTGAACCGGGTGGCCGACCTTGCCGAGGCGCAGCTCCGTCATCTCGGCGCCAGCGTCGAGCGGGTGCCCGGGGTCGACGGCTTCGCCGACATCCAGCGGCACTGGACGGCGAATGGCGCGCTCGAGATCGAGGAGGTGGGCCGGGCCCCGGACCGCCTCGACTTCAACGTCACCCGCTGCCGCTATTCCGAGATGTACCGGGATATGGGACTGGGCGATATCGGTCACCTGCTGTCCTGCGGCCGCGACGGCACCTTCTGCCAGGGCTTCGACCCGCGCATCACCCTGGAGCGTACCCAGACCATCATGGGCGG
>CAYNFA010000900.1:0-1648 GCA_964396345.1 uncultured Thalassobaculum sp. | reverse complement strand
CGGTTTTGCAGCACGCCCGTGGCCACGACATCGTCTCCGACGGGATCGCCACCGGCGCGATCCAGGTGCCGGGCAACGGCCGGCCGATTGTGCTGCTGGCCGATTATCAGACCACCGGCGGCTATCCCAAGCTCGGGACGGTCATCTCGGCCGACGTGCCCCGGATCGGACGGATGCGGCCGGGCGACGCCCTGCGGTTCGCCGAGGTGTCGATCGACGACGCCGAGACCGCGCGCCGGGCGCTTGAGGAACGTATCGCCCGGACGATCGAACGGTTCGGCCCGGCCGAGCCCTGGCTGGACGAGGAAGCCCTGTACCGCCGCAACCTTATCAGCGGCTTCGTGGAGTCGACGGAAGCGGTTCCATGAAAGGTCGGTCCGCTGTCAGTGCTTCTGACGGAATCGCCGCAGCACCAGGTACCCTGCGACCGCTAGGGTCGCGGCCGTGATGAGCAGGAACAGCACCAGCACGCCAGCCGCGCCGAGGATGGCACCCAGCGTGTCCCAGAATCCGATCTGCGCGACGAGGATGGCCAGGAGAAGAATCAAGAGTATCGGCATCGGTCGAATTCGGCCCTGCGTTCCGTGTTGAATAGACAACGCTTCACGGCAGCCCTAGTTGCGCAGGGGCTTCGACAAGCCCGAAGGCGCTGTACCCTTCTCGGTCAGGTCGCGACGTAGCGCCACGCGCCGTCGTCGCCTAGGTGACGGCTGAGCCGGCCCTGGTCGATCAGCAGGTTGAGGTGGGCGAGCGACTCGCCGACCGCGAACCGGGTCTGGTGCGTGTCCAGTTTGCGCTGGAACATCGCGTTCATCACGTCGATCGCCGTTGACGGAACCTGGCAGACCTGGGCGGCGAGGTCGAGGCGCCGGTCGTGGTGTTCGGTCAGGTCGAGGGCGCGCGGCTTGAGGCCACGGTAGGGCCGGTCGTGTGACGGCAGCACCAGGGTCTGGTCGGCGATCGGGTCGAGCGAGTCCAGGAACCGCAGGTAGTCCTGCAGGGGGTTGCCGTCCGGCTCGTTCCACCAGACCGAGATATTCGGCGAGATCCGCGGCAGGAGGAAGTCGCCGCCGATCATCAACTCGGCCTCCGGGCAGTACAGGCAGGCGTGCTCGGGCGAGTGCCCCGAGCCGATCATGACCATCCAGCGCCGCCCGCCGATCTCCAGCACGGTGTCGGCGGCCAGGCGGTTGAAGGTCAACGGGATCGGCGACACCATGCGGCGGTAGGAGTTGCCGAGGGTGCGCATGTCGGCGACGTCGGCGGCGCCGAGGCCGGTGCGGCGGTAGAACGCCACGATCCCGTCGAGCAACTCGTCGGTGTCGTCCAGCCGGATCGCCCGGGCCGACAGCCATTCCGACCGGGTCATCCAGAGCGGCGCCCCGGTGCGTTCCAGCATCCAGCCGGCGCTGCCCATGTGGTCGGGGTGGTAGTGCGTCACCAGGACCTGGGTGATCGGCCGGCCGTCGAGCCCGTTCGCCAGGATCGGCTCCCACAGCTGGCGCGTAGTCTCGTCGCCGAGACCGCAGTCGATCAGCACCCAGCCGTCGCCGTCATCGATGAGGTACAGGTTCACATGGTTGAGGGCGAAGGGCAGGGGCATCCGCACCCAGCGCACACCATCGGCCACTGCCATCACCGTACCCGG
>CAYNFA010000899.1:0-1649 GCA_964396345.1 uncultured Thalassobaculum sp. | reverse complement strand
GATTGATTCATTTCCGATTCGTCCAAGTCCTTCCTGTCGAAGGAGGGCTTGCGGATGAATGTACGGTATCGCGTCGAGTTGGACCACGCCGAGCGCGCCGAACTCGGCGCTCTGCTGAGCCGCGGCAAGCGGTCGGCTCGCCGTCTCAAGCGGGCGCAGATCCTGCTGGCGGCCGACGCCGGCTTGGGCGACGAGGCGATCGTGGCAGCGGTCGGGACCAGCGGCTCCACCGTGTACCGCACCAAGCGCCGGTTCGTGGAACTCGGCGTGGAGGCCGCAATCAGCGAGGAACCGCGCCCCGGGGCCGAGCGCAAGCTGACCGGCAAGGAGGGAAGCGCTGCTGGTGGCGACGGCCTGCTCGCGGCCGCCGGCCGGCTGCGCGCGCTGGACGCTCGAACTCCTGGCCGAAGAGTTCGTCACCCTCACCGAGCACGACAGCCTCTCGCGCGAGACCGTCCGCCGACGCCTGACCGAGAACGACCTGAAGCCGTGGCGCCGCACCATGTGGTGCATCCCCAAGGTCGACGCCGACTACGTCGCGCGCATGGAGGACGTGTTGGATCTCTATGCCGAGGCGCCCGACCCGAAGCGGCCGGTGGTCTGCTTCGACGAGAGCCCGACCCAGCTGATCGGCGAGGTCCGGGCGCCGATCCCCGCCGAGCCGGGGCGACCGGAACGCTACGACTGCGAGTACAAGCGCAACGGCACCGCCAACCTCTTCGTCTTCCTCGACGTCAACCGCCCCTGGCGACACGTCAAGGTCACCGACCGGCGTGCCGGAGAGGACTTCGCCGGCTGCATGCGCGACCTCGTCGACATCCACTTCCCCGACGCCGAGCGCATCAGGGTCGTCATGGACAACCTGTCGACCCACTCGCCCGCCGCCCTCTATCAGGCGCTGCCCGCCCCGGAAGCCAGGCGGCTGCTGCGCCGCCTGGAGTTCCACTACACCCCCAAGCACGCAAGCTGGCTCAACATGGTCGAGCTCGAGATCGGCGTCCTGCGAAGCCAGTGCCTCGACCGCCGCATCGAAAACCGCCAAAGCCTCGTCGCCGAGGTCGACGCTTGGCAAATGCGCCGCAACGCATCAGGCGCCCGCATCAACTGGATGTTCTCCACCGACAAGGCACGAACAAAGATGGCCCGGGCCTATCCAACCCCGACGACCAAAGAGTCATAATCCCTGTGCAGAGGTACTAGGAGGGCTCCGGCAATACCGGATGCTCACGTCCCTGCCACCCGCCATCGGACCACACCCGGGCCTCGACCCGGACCGTGCCGTCGGTTTCCAGGTCGATGATGTTGAAGGCGTTCGATTCGCCCCTCAGGCGGGTTGAAATGGTGGTGCCCCCGTGCACCACGAGCAGGGGCCAGGCCGGGTCATTGCCTGGCAACTCGTGCATGAACGCCCGGTGCAGGTGGCCCGCCAGCACCAGCCTTACCCGGTGCCTGCGAAAGATCCGGAGTGCCTCGTCGGAGCGCCGAAGCACGCGGTTCTGCAACACCGGGTCGGGGGCGAAGAACGGGTGATGGCCGACCACCACCCGGATGGGCTCCGGCGGAAGGGCGGAAAGACGATGCTCGATGCGCGCCAGATGCCGCCGTCCAATGCGGCCGTGCGACCAGTTGATCCGCCAGGATGCCCGCTG
>CAYNFA010000898.1:0-1654 GCA_964396345.1 uncultured Thalassobaculum sp. | reverse complement strand
CCATCGTCGGAGTTGTACCGATCCGGTACAGCGCCAAGTCGGTACAGAGGCGGAGTTTTCATCTAAATCAACTAGTTAGGAGGCTTGGCGGAGGGAGCGGGATTCGAACCCGCGAGAAGCTTTCGCCCCTACACACTTTCCAGGCGTGCGCCTTCAACCACTCGGCCACCCCTCCAGAAGCGCGCGACCCTAATCGACTGCAACCCGGTTTGCAACGCCGCAGGCGGCCGCCACCGGAACGTTGTAAGTCCTTGCCCCGCCACGCCCGTCCCGCGGCTATCGCCGCCGCCCACGCCGTGTTTAACTCGGTTCGGGAGCGCGGGTGTGGCGGTGGCCACGACCCGGGATCAGTTACGGGTTCTGCATGCGTACCGGTTTTCGCGTCTTGGGGTGGATCGTCGCCGTCCTCGCCATCCTGCTGCTGGCGCGCGATCTGTTCGTGCTGGCGCAGTCGGGGGCCTGGGCGCCGATCGACGTCGGCCCGCTGTGGAACGCCCTGCACCCGGGCTCGCTGCAGCTGGCTCAGCCGGCGATCGAGCGCCACGTCCACCCGTACCTCTGGGACCCGCTGCTGCTGGGCGTGCTGCTGACCCCGGCGTTCGTTGTGCTGGGCGTGCTGGCGGCGCTGATTCTGCTGCTGGCCGGGCGCCGGCGGGGCCGGCGGGCGCGGCGCTACGGCGGTTGACGGCGGTTGCGGGAGCGCCGTCGGCGGGCGTTGCCGGGTGCGGTGCGGCACACTATGTTCCGCGCCGCGTTTTTCAGGCATAACCCGGCCCCATGACCGACCTCACCCACATCCGGAACTTCGCGATCATCGCGCACATCGACCACGGCAAGTCGACCCTCGCGGATCGGCTGATCCAAATGTGCGGCGGCCTGGCCGAGCGCGAGATGAAGGAGCAGGTGCTCGACTCGATGGACATCGAGCGCGAGCGCGGCATCACCATCAAGGCGCAGACCGTCCGGCTGATCTACGACGCCGATGACGGCAAGCGCTACACCCTCAACCTGATCGACACCCCGGGCCATGTCGACTTCGCCTACGAAGTCAGCCGGTCACTGGCGGCGTGCGAGGGCTCGATCCTGGTGGTCGATGCCAGCCAGGGCGTCGAGGCCCAAACCGTAGCCAATGCCTACCTGGCCATCGAAAATAATGTCGAACTTCTAAGTGTAATCAACAAGGTCGACCTGGTGCCAAAAGAGACGCTTTTACCCTTCATAAATCGCATGAAGGATGAATACGAATTTATTGATATCTTTCCTATTTCTTCCCTTAAAAACGATGGGGTCGCTGGGTTGCTTGCAGAAACCGAGGCACGCATGCCGGAGGGACCACCCTACTATCCCGGCGACATGATAACCGACCGCACGCTACGCTTTCTGGCATCGGAAACGATCCGGGAAAAGACCTTGATCCTGCTTCGCGAGGAAGTCCCGTATTCCATTGGCGTGCAGATCGAGCAGTTCAAAGAACTGGATAATGGGAAGCGCTATCATATCGAAGCCGTTGTTTTCGTGGAACGCGTCTCGCAAAAAGGAATCGTAATCGGAAAAGGTGGTCAAACGCTGAAAGAAATCGGCAGCAAGGCCCGAGCCGATCTGGAACACATGTTCGACGTACCGGTCGGTTTGAAATTGTTCGTCAAAGTCCGCA
>CAYNFA010000897.1:0-1658 GCA_964396345.1 uncultured Thalassobaculum sp. | reverse complement strand
CGATGGCGCGGGCGTCCTCCCCCTCGCCGCTCTCAACGGTGGCGCTGGTGCCGACCATGGGGGCGCTGCACCCCGGGCACCGCGCCCTGGTCAGGGCGGCCCGGGCCGGCGCTGACCGGGTGGTGGTGTCGATCTTCGTCAACCCGCGGCAGTTCGGGCCGAGCGACGATCTGTCGACCTACCCGCGGACCGAGAACGACGATCTCGCCGCCTTGACCGAGGAAGCCGTCGATCTCGCCTGGGTGCCGTCGCCGGAGGTGGTGTACCCGCCTGGGTTCCAGACGACGGTGCGCGCCGGCGCCCTCGGGCAGCCGATGGAGGGCGCGCATCGACCCGGCTTCTTTGACGGCGTGGCGACCGTGGTCGCCAAGCTGTTCGCGCTGGTGCGCCCGCACCGGGCCTATTTCGGCGAAAAGGACTACCAGCAGCTGCTGGTGGTCACACGGATGGCCGAGGATCTGGACCTCGGCGTCGAGGTTGTGTCGGTGGCGACCGTGCGCGAGCCGGACGGGCTGGCGCTGTCGTCCCGCAACGTCCGGCTGTCGCCGGCGGAGCGCGCCCTTGCCCCGGTCCTGCACCGTACCCTCAGCCGGATGGCGGCGCGGCTGGCCGACGGCGCCAGCGACCCGGCGACCGAAGCCGCGTGGGGCAGGGGGCGGCTGCGCGAAGCAGGGTTCGGCGCGGTCGACTATCTCGACGTCCGCGACCCGGTGACGCTCGAGCCGGTCGAGCGCGCGGGAACGCCGGCCCGGGTTCTGGCGGCCGCCCGGCTCGGCGATGTCCGGCTGATCGACAACGTGCCGGTGGCTTAGGCCGTTTTCAGGGAGCGGCGCTCAGGGACGGGGACAGGGACAGGCGCTCAGGGGGCGGAAGCGCTCAGGGGTCAGGGTCGCTGGCGCAGAGCCGCGATCGGATCGACCGGCCGGTGCTCGAGATCCCAGGGGAAATAGATCCAGGTGTCCTGGCTCACCTCGGTGACGAAGGTGTCGACCATTGGCCTGCCCGCCGGCTTGGCGTAGATGGTCGCGAAATGCGCCTTCGGCAGCAGCGCGCGCACGGCGCGGGCGGTGACCCCGGTGTCCACCAGGTCGTCGACGATCAGCCAGCCGTCGCCGTCGCCCTCGACCGAGGGCGGCTTCACGATGACCGGGGTTCCGCGCTTCTTGTCGTCGCCGTCGGTGCCGTAGGTGGTGACGCACACCGTGTCGACGATCCGAACCGCCAGTTCCCGCGCCACGATCGCGGCCGGCACCAGCCCGCCGCGGGTGATCGCCACGATGCCGTTGAACGGCCCTACGTCGACCAGCCGCCAAGCCAGGGCCTTGCCGGTGCGGTGCAGTTCCTCCCAGGACACCGGAAACGCCTTATCCGGCGACGCGCCCTCGGCCATCGGTCGACTCCCCGATCGGTGAACGGGCCGCGGGCCCGGCAGGGTTGGCTTCCGGCTGGAACCCGGTCAGCGAACGAAGATCCGGACCTCGTTGGTCTCGGCGTCGGCGGCGGTGGTCGCCGACATCGCCACCCGGCTGGTCGGCAGCCCCATGTCGGTCAGCGCCCGCAGCACGCCCTGCGCGTTGCGGCGCGCGGCGTTGGTATCGAGCGCGGCCCGGCCGGTGTTCACGGATTGCGGGCTGACCGCGACGACGTCGAAGAACGCG
>CAYNFA010000896.1:0-1662 GCA_964396345.1 uncultured Thalassobaculum sp. | reverse complement strand
CGAGAAGAAGGACACCAAGAAGATTTATGCGCTGAAGAGTTTGCGGAAATAGGTGATCGTTGAAAAGAAGCAGATCGAGCACACCCGCACCGAAAAGTATATCCTGCAGAAGGTCGAGCACGCCAGCCGCGTTCACCTCGACATCGAGACCGACGATATCGAAGCCGAGGTCGAGCGGCTGCAAGCCCTCGGCGCGATCGAGATCGCGCGCATCCAGGGCTGGGTGGTGCTGGAGGCGCCGAGCGGACACCGGTTCTGCGTGGTCAAGCCGCAGCGGCCGGACTTCACGGTGAACGACGACCCGCACGCCTGAGCGCGGTGGCCACCCGAGCGACCACGTCGCCGCGCCCGTGCCGGCGGGAACGCCCGTGGCGGCCTGTCAGATCGCCTTGAGAATGTCCCGCGCCAGCCACACCAGATCAGCGTCGGTCGGTTGGACGGCGTTGGCGTCCAGCATCGGCCGGTTCTCGGGCGCCACCGTGACCGTCACCAGACGCGCCACATCCGAGGCCCCCAGCCCGTCCCCGGCCAGCGACACCGGCAGGCCGACCGATCGCAGCAGCGTCTCGAACCGGGCGGCGCCCGCCAGGGCCATTTCGAGGTCGTCGGTGGTGGACCGCGGGTCGACGCCGAGCGCCAGGGCGATCGGGGCGTACAAATCGGGGCGGGCGGCGCAGGCCCAGGGCAGCGTGACCCGCATGGCGAGCGCCACCGCGCGGCCGTGGTGGACGTGCGCCAGCGTCCCGAGCGCGTGCCCGAACGCGTGCGCGATACCGGTGCCGCAGGCGTCGATCGCCACCCCCGCCAGCGCCGACCCCAGCGCCATCCGGCCGCGCGCCTCAATGTCGTCCGGGGCCGCCACCACACGCTCCAAATTGGTCGCGACCATCCGGATCGCCTGCAGGGCGATGCCCTCGACCACCGGCGTCGCCCGTCGGTGGGTGCAAGCCTCGATCGCGTGCACCAGCGCGTCCAGACCGGTCGCAGCCGTCAGCGACGCCGGCAGCCCGCACGACACCATGGGGTCGAGAATCGAGAGGTCGGCGCGGAGCGCCGCTCCCCACGCCCAGATTTTGCGGCCCTCGCCGTTGCCGTAGACCGAGGTGCGGGTCATCTCGGCGCCGGTGCCGGAGGTGGTGGGGATCAGGATCTTCCGGAGTGGGTTGTCCGGCAGCGGGCGGGCCATGACCGCGTAGGCCTCGGCCGCGGCGTCGGCGACCGCGACGCAGGCCGCGAGCTTGGCGACGTCAAGCGCCGAGCCGCCACCGAGGCCGACGATCAAATTCGCGCCGATCGCCCGGGCGCGCGCGGCGGCGGCGTCGATCGAGACGGCGGATGGGTCGCTGCGGACTTCCGAGAACACCTCGACGGTGTGGCCCGCCGCCCGCAGGCCTTCCGCCACCAGCGCCGGCAGTCCCGTCGCCAGCAGCCCGCCGTCGGTCACGACCAGCACCCGCGCCCCGGCGCCGACAAGCGCCACGACGTCGTCGGGCAGCCGGGCGAGCCGGTCGACGCCGAAACTCATCGCCGGCGACGGATCATGGGTGAACGCCTCGAGCATGCCCGCCTCCGCTGCGACCGGAAACGATAATGCCGGATCGGCGGGGCGACTTCGCGCGCGGATGCGCCATCCGGTGTCGTTTCCCGCGTTGACGCCTCCCG
>CAYNFA010000895.1:0-1669 GCA_964396345.1 uncultured Thalassobaculum sp. | reverse complement strand
ATCCGCGACGTCACCGCGACCGTGGAGTCGATCCCGCTGATCGTCGCCTCGATCCTGTCGAAGAAGCTCGCGGCCGGGCTGCAGGGCCTGGTGATGGACGTCAAGGCCGGCAGCGGCGCGTTCATGACGAGCCTGGACGACGCCCGAGACCTGGCCGATGCCATCGCCGAGACCGCCAACCGTGCCGGCCTGCCGACGGTCGCGCTGGTGACCGACATGAACCAGGTGCTCGGCCGCAGCGCCGGCAACGCGCTGGAGGTGCGCGAGGCGATCGCGTTCCTGGCCGGCGCTGATCGCGATCAGCGCCTGCTCGACGTCACCCTGGCGCTGGCCGGCGAGATGCTGGCGCTTGGCGACCTCGCCGACGGCCCCGAGGCGGGCGCCGTCATGGCGGCCGCCGCTCTCGCCGACGGCCGGGCCGCCATGCGCTTCGCTGCCATGGTCGCCGCGCTCGGCGGCCCGGCCGACCTGATGGAGCGCCCCGACGCCCATCTGCCCCGCGCCCCGGTGCTGCTCGAGGTGCTGCCGGCGACGGCCGGGGCGGTGACCGCCGTCGACACCCGCGCGCTCGGCCTCGCGGTGATCGAGCTCGGGGGCGGGCGGCGGCGGGCCAGCGACGGCATCGACCACGCCGTCGGCCTGGACGCGGTCGCCGGCATCGGCGAGCGCGTCGACGAGCGGGCGCCGATCGCCCTGGTCCACGCGCGCTGCGAGGCCTCGGCGGCGCGCGCGGCCGAGGCGGTGCGCCGCGCCGTGACGATCGGCGATGGCCCTGCCGGAGCCGGCGCGCCGGTGGTGATCGAGCGCCAGACGGGGGAACGGCTGAGGGGGGAACGGCTGACGGGAGAATGGCGGTGAGCCGCGGCTTCCTGGTGGTGCTCGATTCCGTCGGTATCGGCGGCGCTCCCGACGCGCCGGCGTTCGGCGACAGCGGCGCCGACACCCTCGGGCACATCGCCGAGTGGTGCGCCGGCGGCCGCGGCGACGGCCACGGTCGTGCCGGGCCGCTGGTGGTTCCGAACCTCCTGTCGCTCGGGATCGGGGCCGCCCACCGGGCCGCGACCGGCAGCGAACCGCCCGGCCTGGAGACAGCGCCGGCAAGCGGCTGCTGGGGACACGCCGTCGAAACCTCGCGCGGCAAGGACACGCCGAGCGGTCACTGGGAACTGGCAGGTGTGCCCGTGGCGTTCGACTGGGCCTATTTCCCGACCACCGTTCCGGCCCTCCCCGCCGAGTTCACCGCCGCCCTGATCCGCGAGGGCAGCCTGCGGGGGGTTCTCGGCGACTGTCACGCCAGCGGCACCGAGATCATAGCCCGGCTGGGCGAGGAGCACGTCCGGACCGGCAAGCCGATCCTCTACACGTCGGCCGACAGCGTGGTGCAGATCGCCGCTCACGAGGAGGCGTTCGGGCTGGAACG
Source organism: uncultured Thalassobaculum sp. (assembly GCA_964396345.1). Classification (GTDB taxonomy): domain Bacteria; phylum Pseudomonadota; class Alphaproteobacteria; order Thalassobaculales; family Thalassobaculaceae; genus Thalassobaculum_A. Next base: position 249 of record CAYNFA010000895.1, on the reverse strand, counting down.
GCTGTACGAGCTCTGCCGCATCGCCCGACGCCTGCTGCCGGACACCGTCGGCCGGGTGATCGCCCGGCCTTTCGTCGGCCGCAGCGCCGCCGACTTCACCCGCACCGGCAACCGGCGGGACCTGTCGGTACCGCCGCCGTCTCCGACCCTGCTGCAGCGGCATTCGGCGCGCGGCGGCACGGTGGTCTCGATCGGCAAGATCGGCGACATCTTCGCCCACCTCGGCACCGGCACGGAGGTGAAGGCGAG
>CAYNFA010000894.1:0-1673 GCA_964396345.1 uncultured Thalassobaculum sp. | reverse complement strand
TCGATTCAGAGCTTCACCTGACTGTCACGCGCTCTTTCACCCAATTGCCCTGGCGCTGGGAGCCCAGGCCGTGGACTCCGCGCCGCTCGCCTGATACAAGCCCGCGCGTCCTCGGACGCGTTCCTTGGGACATCCCATGTCAGTTACGGAATTCGGGCCATGAAGATCAACGGCAACGCGGTGCGCGTCGGCAATGTGGTCGAGCACCAGGGCCGGCTCTGGGTCGTCACCAAGACCCAGGCGGTAAAGCCCGGCAAGGGCGGCGCGTTCAACCAGGTCGAGATGAAGGACATCCGCACCGGCACCAAGCTCAACGAGCGCTTCCGCGCCGACGAGCAGGTCGATCGCGTGCGCCTGGAGCAGCGCCAAGCGACGTTCCTGTTCCGCGAGGACGACATGCTGACCTTCATGGACAGCGAGACCTTCGAGCAGACCACGGTGAACGCCGAGCTGGTGGGCGACCCAGCCGCGTTCCTTCAGGACGGCATGGTGGTCCAGGTCGAGAGCTACGAGGAAGAGCCGCTCTCGGTGGTGCTGCCGGAGACCGTCGTGATGCAGATCGTCGAGGCCGACGCCGTGGTGAAAGGGCAGACCGCCTCCAGTTCCTACAAGCCGGCCGTGCTCGAGAACGGCGTGCGGATCCTGGTCCCGCCGTTCATCGAGGTCGGCACCCGGGTGGTGGTGAAGCCCGAGGACGCCACCTACGTCGAACGCGCCAAGAACTGACGCGCGCACCCTGACGCGCGGCCGCATCCTGTCGGTCGGCCGCGCCGAGATTACCTTCGGGAGATCGCCGATGGCCGTCCGCTCGGCTCTCTACAACGTCGTATTCAAGGCCTGCCAGAAGGCCTCGCGCAGCCTCAAGCGCGACTTCGGCGAGGTCGAGAACCTGCAGGTCTCCAAGAAGGGGCCGGTGGACTTCGTCTCGACCGCCGACCATCAGGCCGAGCGCATTCTGAAGGAGGAACTCGGCCGGGCCCGGCCCGAGTTCGGGTTCCTGCTCGAGGAGTCCGGCGCGTTCGAGACCGACGACGACCGCGGACGGCGCTGGATCGTCGACCCGCTCGACGGCACGCTGAACTTCCTGCACGGCATCCCGCACTTCGCGATCTCGGTGGCCGCCGAGGAGCGCGGCGAGATCGTCGCCGGCGCCGTCTACCAGCCGCTGACCGACGAGTTCTTCTGGGCCGAGAAGGGCCAGGGCGCGTTCCTGAACGACCGCCGACTGCGGGTGTCGGGGCGCCGGCACCTGCAGGAGGCGGTGCTCGCCACCGGCATCCCGGTCACCGGCCTCGGCGGCGACCACGCGACCTTCCTGGCCCGCCAGCGCGCGGTGATGGCGAACTGCGCCGGCATTCGCCGGTTCGGCGCCGCCGCCCTGGATCTGGCCTGGGTGGCCGCCGGCCGGTTCGACGGCTACTTCGAGATGCGCCTGAAGCCCTGGGACATCGCCGCCGGCCTGTTGCTCGTCAGGGAGGCGGGCGGCTACGTCAGCGACTTCGCCGGACGCAGCGAGATCCTCGAATCGGGCGATGTGGTCGCTGCCAACGACCAGTTGCACGGCCCGATCCTGAAGCTCCTGAAAGTCCCGACCCCGGCGGCTGGCGCGGCCTGAAGCCTTCCCTTGCCGGTCGTCGGCGCGCACGGTGTTGTCGCGCGGGTCGCCTCTGGTA
>CAYNFA010000893.1:0-1675 GCA_964396345.1 uncultured Thalassobaculum sp. | reverse complement strand
TGTCCGGCCCGAGGGGCCCACTCCAATCTGGGGTCCCGTTCCGACGCCGATTGACAGTCATCCCCGAGGATGGCTGCTCGACCATGAACGCCGACTGGCACCGCGCCTCGATCGACTACGCCATGCGCAACGTCGCGGCCGTGACCACCACCGACGAGGTGCTGAGCGCGCTCGGCGCCTGATCGGCCGGCGGCCGGCGGCGGGGCATGCGGCGCCTCACGTCAGGTCGATGCCGCGGTAGCCGTCGGCCGCCACGCCGTCACACCAGTCGCGGTACTCGGGCGCCGTCCCGCTGTAGCGGGCGATGATGCGGGTCTGCTTGCCGTCGACGTTCATGTTGACCCCGGTCATCCAGGAATCGACCTCGTTGGACAGCAGCCCCTCGCCCTTCTGCTTCACGAAGCCGGTCCAGGCGGCGACCGCGTCCGGCCGGGCGGCGGCGACGGTCAGGCCGCGGCCGGCCATGTGGGCCATCAGGTCGCGGATCCACTCGACGTTGTACTCGATGCTGCGCGGGATGTTGCCGAGCGCGGTGTGCGGTCCCATCACCATGAACATGTTGGGGAAGCCGTCGACCATCATGCCGAGGCAGGTCGCGAGATCGCCCTTCCAGCGGTCCTTGAGCGCCCGAGCGCCGGCGCCGCGGATGTCGATGCGGTCGAGGCTGCCGGTGATGGCGTCGAAGCCGGTGGCGTAGACGATCATGTCGAACTCGAAGTCGCGCTCGCTGGTGCGGAGCCCGGTCTCGGTGATCCGCTCGATCGGGGTCTCCAGGATGCTGACCAACTCGACGTTCTGCCGGTTGAAGACCTCGTAGTACCCGGTCTCCTGCGGCACCCGCCGGGTTCCGAAGCCGTGGTCCTTGGGAATCAGCCGCTCGGCGGTGACCGGGTCCTTGACGCGCTCGCGGATCTTGCCGGCGACGAAGTCGGACAGCAGGCTGTTGGCCTCGCGGTCGATCAGCACGTCGCGGAAATTGCCCTGCCAGATCCCGAAGCCCGGCTCGCCGTAGCGCCGCTCCCAGAACGCCTCGCGCTCCTCGGCGCTGACCTCGAAGGTGCCGCGCGGATCGACGGTGTGCACGAAGCAGGCGGCGGTCTCGCGGCAGCGCTGGAAGATCTCCGGATAGCGGGTGCGGATGCTCTCCATCTCGCGGCGGTCGATCGGCGCGTTGTGCAGCGGCGTGCACCAGTTCGGCCGGCGCTGGAACACGGTCAGCCGGGCCGCGGTCTTGGCGATCTCGGGGATCGCCTGCACCGCCGAGGCGCCGGTGCCGATCACCGCCACCCGTTTGCCGGTGAAGTCGACCGGCTGCTTCGGCCACAGCCCGGTGTGCCAGGACGGCCCGCGGAACGCGTCGATGCCGTCGAGGCGTGGGTAGGTCGGCGTCGACAGCGGCCCGACCGCCATCACCACGTGGCGGGCGGTGTGCCGGCGGCCGTCCGCCAGGGTGAGTTCCCAGAACCGCCCGGCGTCGTCGTAGCGGGCGGCGGTGACCCGGGTCGAGAACTCGATGTCGCGGCGCAGGTCGAACTTGTCGGCGACCAGGTTGAGGTAGCGCTCGGTCTCCGGCTGCGGCGCGAAGTTCTCGGTCCAGTCCCACTCCGCCAGCAGTTCCGGGCTGAACGAGTAGCCATAGGACCAGCTCTCGGAGTCGAAGCGCGCGCCTGGGTAG
>CAYNFA010000892.1:0-1675 GCA_964396345.1 uncultured Thalassobaculum sp. | reverse complement strand
TCCGCTTCGCCTCGTCGCGGGCGTGCGCCAGGATCGCCTCGGCCTCCTTCAGCGCATCACGCTGCAGGCGCTGGTAGTTGGCCTTGGCGGCCTGCGCCTCTTCGCGAAGGTTCTGGGCTTCCTCGAGCCGGCGCCGGATCTCGTCGGCGCGGGCGTCTAGGGCCGCGGTGGCCTTCTGCCAGACCATCTTCGCGATCAGCACCACGAACAGGACGAAGGATACGGCGACCCAGAACGTCGGATCGGACAGCATCAGGCTTCTCCTCCGGCCGCAGCCTCGACCGCCCTGCTGACGTCATTGGCGCTCGGCTCGATGCCGATCAGCTTGGCGGTGGCGGCGGCAGCGGTCTCGCTGGCGACGGTCCGCAGGTTCTCGAGCGCCTCGGCCCGCTGCTTGGCGATGCGGGTCTCGGCGGTCTTGGTCTTGCGGGCCAGCTTCTTCGCGGCTTCGCTCTCGGCGTCGGAGTGGTCCTTGGCGATCAGGGCGCCGGTCTCCCGGAACAGATCCTGAGCCTTGCCGCGGGCCTCGGCCAACGCCTTCTCGTACTCGGCCTGGACCGAGGCCGCCTCGGCGCGCAGCCGCTCGGCGGTCTCGATGTCGTCGGCGATCCGCTCCTGCCGCTCCTCGAGAACCTCGGCGATGCGCGGCAGCGCCACCTTCGACATGATCAGGTAGAGGATCACGAAGGTGACGACGAGCCAGAAGATCTGCGTCGGGTAGGTGTCGGCGTCGAGCTGCGGAAGCCCGCCGCCGCCCTCGCCGCCGGTGGCGGCCAGCGCAGGCGACGCCAGCAGTCCGGCGATCACCGCCGTCGTGCCCAGCGCCGGGCCTCGCAGCCACGCGTAGCAGTTCATGCCTTCACCCTCCTCGCGAGGGAGCCGCACCGGAAAACCGGTGCCGCCCGGATCAGGTGAACAGGATGAGGAACGCGATCAGCAGCGCGAACAGCGCCACGGCTTCGGTCAGCGCGAAGCCCAGAATGCCGATGCCGAAGACCTCGTTACGGGCGGCCGGGTTGCGGGCGATCGAGGCGATCAGGGTCGAGAAGATGTTGCCGATGCCGACGCCGACGCCCATCAGGGCGATAACGGCAAGGCCGGCTCCGATCATCTTGGCAGCTTCGACGTCCATGATATGCGTCCTTCCGTCTATCGGGGATTGTGGATGGGGTAGGTGCGAAGCCTGAGCCTAGTGATGCAGGTGCAGCGCGTCGCGGAGATAGATGCAGGTGAGGATCGTGAACACGTAGGCCTGCAGAACGGCGACCAGGATCTCGAACCCGGTCAGCGCGATCAGGACCAGCATCGGCGCCACGCCGAACACGCCGAGCGCCACCACGAAGCCGCCGAACACCTTCATCATGGTGTGGCCGGCCATCATGTTCGCGAACAGGCGCACCGACAGGCTGATCGGACGCGACAGGTACGACAGGATCTCGATCGGAATCAGCAGCGGCGCCATGTAGATCGGCGCGCCGGCCGGAAAGAAGAAGCCGAGGAAATGCACGCCGTGCTTGACGATCGCGATCACCGTCACGCCGATGAACACCGCCATCGCCATGGCGAAGGTCACGATGATCTGGCTGGTGAAGGTGTAGGCGTACGGCACCATTCCGAGCAGGTTGCCGAGCAGGATGAACATGAACAGCGCGAAGATGAACGGGAAATAGGGACG
>CAYNFA010000891.1:0-1677 GCA_964396345.1 uncultured Thalassobaculum sp. | reverse complement strand
GAACTCACGGCGATTGTTCGTCACCAGGATGAGATCCCTCGCCAGCGCCTGGCCTGCGATCAGCACGTCGAATGGCCCTGTGGGGGTTCCCCTGGTGGCAAGACCGGCGCGTATGCGAGCCGCCGCCGCCGCATCGTCCGGATCGAACGAGATGATCCGGAAGTCGAGGAGCACCCGGTCGAGGCGGGCGTGATTCTCCGCGGGCCGCGCGCTGCGATCGGCCCCATAGCGCAGTTCATGGACGACCACGGCTGACAGCACCACCGTGTCCGGATTGAATTGCGAGAGACGCTCCAGGATCGATTGTGGCCGCGCGTTGAGGGCCTGGATAACGATGTTGGTGTCCAGGGTGCGAACGGCGGGCGGACGGGCCGCCATCGGGTCAGTCGGTGAAGGCAGGGCGGTCCTCCGGCATCGGCGGCTGCTCCCGGCCCTGCTCGAAGTAATCGTCCGACATGCTCCCGGCGACGGCGAGAAGGTTGGCCCACGGTTCCGCGCCGATCGGCTCGATCAGCAAGCCGTCACCATGCCTGGTGATCCGTACTTCCCTGCCGGGAAGCCTCAACTCCTTCGGAATCCGGAGGGCCTGCGAATTTCCGCTCATGAACAGCTTGGCGCGTGCACCCTGAGACATCCGGCGCCTCCACGTAGTATATACAAGACGTGTATACGGAGCAGCATCGGGTCAAGACCAGGGCGGCCCGCAAAGCCCCCTTGCGCGTTTCACGGTTTGCGCGGCCGGCGCAACTTTGTAATGTCCCGCCTCCGGAGCACACGAGGGAAGGGCGCGCCCGGACGCAAGCGCGCCCGCGTTCAGGAGGACATTCCGAGCCATGGCCAAGCCCCGCACCCTGTTCGACAAGATCTGGGACGCCCATCTGGTCGACGTCCAGGAGGACGGGACCAGCCTGATCTACATCGACCGTCACCTCGTCCACGAGGTCACCAGCCCGCAGGCCTTCGAGGGTCTGCGCCAGAACGGCCGCAAGGTGCGCCGTCCGGAGCTGACGCTGGCGGTCGCCGACCACAACATCCCGACCACCAACCGCAGCGCCGGCATCGACGACGAGGAGAGCCGGATCCAGGTCGAGACGCTGGAGCACAACGTCGCGGCGTTCGGCGTGCCGTATTTTCCGGTGCTCGACGTTCGCCAGGGCATCGTCCACATCATCGGCCCGGAGCAGGGCTTCACGCTGCCGGGCATGACGATCGTGTGCGGCGACAGCCACACCGCCACCCACGGCGCCTTCGGCTCGCTGGCCTTCGGCATCGGCACCTCCGAGGTCGAGCACGTGCTGGCGACCCAGACCCTGGTGCAGGCGCCGGCCAAGAACATGCGGATCACGGTCGACGGCGAACTGCCGGCCGGCGTGACCTCGAAGGACGTGATCCTGGCGATCATCGGCACCATCGGCACGGCCGGCGGCACCGGCCACGTCATCGAGTACGCCGGCGAGGCGATCCGCGCGATGTCGATGGAATCCCGCATGACGGTCTGCAACATGACCATCGAGGGTGGCGCCCGCGCCGGCATGATCGCGCCGGACGAGACCACGTTCGAGTACCTCAAGGGCCGGCCGATGGCGCCGAAGGGTGCCGCCTGGGAGGCCGCCGTCGCCTACTGGAGGACGCTACCCTCCGATCCCGGAGCCGCCTACGAGAAGGAGGTGGTGCTGC
>CAYNFA010000890.1:0-1678 GCA_964396345.1 uncultured Thalassobaculum sp. | reverse complement strand
ACCCGTCGAAGGGGGTGCTGGGCGACTAACCTGTTCCAGAGGGGGCGTCGGGTCGCGTGACCGGTCTGTGCTGGCTGTGACCAAGTCACAACAGGCCCGGACGCGCCGCGGCCGGGCTCGCGAAAGCGGGACGACGGCTACAGGCGGTCGACGGCGGCGACCAGGTGCCGGACGGCGTGGTCGCGATCGATCTCTCCGAGCGGCGCGATGTCCCAGATCCAGGTCTCGTGCGGATCCGGCGCGAACGCGCCATTCAGGGGGTCGATGGAGGCCACGACTCCGCCGCCGCGCTCGACGATCTCGACGGTTCGGTCGAACACCATCGCGACCGGGCAGGGCAGGCGGCGCAGCCAGGCGACATGGGCCTCGACCAAAGCCCGGGCGAGGCGGTCGCCCGCCTCGTCGTCCAGGCGCCGGGTCGGCACCACCGACAACTGCGACACCAGGTTCACCGACGCCACGAACCCGATCTCGGCGTCGTCCAGCAGGAAGGACGGAGCCGCCACCGTCAGCAGGGTCGGCAGGGACTCCGTGACGTCGTGGGTCACGCAGACGACGTTGCCGAAACTTCGAGCGGCCCGCCTGGTCGCCGGCGCGAACGCCAGGTCGACCAGCCGCACTTCGCGGAACTGGCCCGCCAGCGCCGCCAGCGGCACGTCGTAGAGGTGCCCGGCACCGAGGATGACGGCGGTGCTGCCCGGGTCGGCCCGCTGCGCCGCCCGCAGCACCGCGGCCCGGCTGCGCGCCTCGTGCGGCGCCCACGCTACCGCGTGCCGCCGCCGGCGGGCGGCGATCGCCACGAATTCGGAGAGGTGCCCGGTGCGCCGGGCGAACGGCAGGCTCGGGGTGACCAGCCAGTCGACGGCTTCGCGCAGCATGGCAGCAGTGTAGCCGGCTCCGACCGCCTCAGGGAGCCGGATGACGCTCCGCCCAGTGCCGGGCAATGTCGAGGCGCCGGGTCACCCACACTCCCTCCTTGCCGGCGGCGTAGTCGAGCAGCCGGGCGAGACCGGCGGCGCGCGACGGGTGGCCGATCAACCGGAGGTGCAGGCCGCAGGACATCATCCGCGGGGTCTCCGCGCCCTCCTCCCACAGCAGGTCGATGGCGTCCCTGACGTGCGCGACGTAGTCGTCGGCGGTCGGGAAGTGGTTGCGGGAGAACTTCGAATCGTTGGTGGCGAGTGAGTAGGGCACCACCAGGTGCGGCGAGCCCCCGACCCGCGTCCAGTACGGCAGCTCGTCGGCGTAGCTGTCGCTGTCGTAGAGGAAACCGCCGTGCTCGACCAGCAGTCGGCGGGTGTTCACGCTCGGCCCGTGCCGGCAGTACCAGCCAAGCGGGCGGGCGCCTGTGGTGCGCTCCAGCGAGGCCACGGCGCGGCGGATGTGCTCGCGCTCCTCGGCTTCGGACAGCCGCCAGTGCTCGACCCAGCGCCAGCCGTGGCAGCAAATGTCCCAGTCGGTCTCGCGGATCGCGGCAGCGGCCTCGGCGTTGCGCTCCAGCGCCAGGGCGCAGGCGTTGACGGTCGCTGGCAGCCCGCGTTCGGTGAACAGCCGGTGCACCCGCCAGAACCCGACCCGGGTGCCGTATTCGTACATGCTCTCGGCCGCGAGGTCGCGTGAGCCCGGCCCGTTCGGTGAGTCCGGCGACTCGGTCAGGCCGGCCTCCGAGAATCGGTCG
>CAYNFA010000889.1:0-1679 GCA_964396345.1 uncultured Thalassobaculum sp. | reverse complement strand
CCGAGTTCGCGATCCGGGCGCTGGAGCCGGAGGTGGCGCTGCGCCTGTCGGCCGACCTGCCGCCGCGCGACCGACCGTGGACGCGCGGCGAGGTGGCGTCGGCGGTGGCCGAACTCTGCCCCGCGCTGGAGGTTCCCGACGCCCGCTGGCTCGACTGGGACAGCCTGGGCGCCGCCGCGTTCATCGCCGACAACGGGGCGGCCGGCCGGCTGGTGCTGGGCCCGCCCTGCGCCGGCTGGTCCGGCCTCGACCTGGCGGCGGTGCCGGTGCGGCTGCTGCTCGGCGACGCCGTCGTGGCCGAGGGTTCGACCGGCGACGTGCTCGGCCATCCACTGGACGCGCTGGCCTGGCTCGCCAACGCGCTGAACGCCGACGGTCTGCGGCTGCGCGCCGGCGATCTGGTGACCACCGGCACCTGCACGCCGATCGGATTCGCCGAACCGGGCGACCGGGTGGTGGCCGATCTGGGTCCGCTCGGCCGCGCCGAGGCGGCATTCGATTGACGCGGCGGTCGATCGCCGACGGGAAGGAGGAGGCGCGGGGTGTTGGTTGGAACGTGGCCGCCGCTTTTTGTTGACGCCCCGGTTTTTGGCTGACGAAGATAGCCGAAGAAAACGCAAGGCGCGCGATAGTAGAAATCGTCGATCGCGCCATAATTGAAGAGCGAACCCCACCAGAAATCAGGGAGATTGCGCGTGAACAGCAAATCCACAGCCGATATCGCGAGCGTGGACGATCGTCGAAAGTTTCTTCAGGCGTTCGGAATTGGTACCGCGGCCCTCGCAGCCGCTGCGGTGCCTTTGACCTCCGCCGGACACGCCGCGGCGCAGCAGAAGCTTCGTTGGCGCACGACCACCGTCGTCGGCGAAACGTCGATGTTCTACCAGATGGCGGCACCGTTCGTGAAGCGCGTCACCGAGATGACGAACGGCGCGGTCGAGGTGCAGACCTTCCCGGCCGGCGTGATCGCCCCGGCGCTCGACGGCTACAAGGCGGTCGAGGACGGCCTTGCCGATGCCGGTCACCTCACCCCGCTCTACGTCGTCAACCGGGATCCGGTCAACGCGTTCTACGGCGGCCACCCGGGCGGCATGCCGCCGGAGATGCTGATGCACTGGCTGTACAACGGCGGCGGCCAGGCGCTGCTGGCGGAACATCGCCGTGCCACCATGAAGATGCACTCCATGGTGGTGGGCATCGGCCCGGCCGAAATCTGGCACGCCCACAAGCCGATCCGGACGGTCGAGGACCTGAAGGGCGTCAAGTTCAGGGCCTCGGGCGCCTGGGCGGCGATCCTGAACGAGAAGTTCGGCGCCGCCGCAACCACGGTCGCGGGCTCCGAGGTCTACAACATGCTCGAGCGGCGCGGCGTCGACGCGGTCGAGTGGTCGGGGCCGGCCGAGAACATCAAGATGGGTCTGCAGAACATCGCCCCGTACATCATGGTGCCCGGTCCCCACACCAACGCCTTCTCGTTCGAGTTCATGCTGCCGGTGGCCACCTGGGACGCGCTCCCGGCCGAGACCAAGGTGCAGATCGAGGCGGCCGCCAAGCTGGCGACCCTGGAGGCACTGCTCGACTGGACCATGCAGGACGTCAAGGCGATGGAGACGATGCGCAACAGCAAGGCGGAGATCATCGCGGTCGACCCGTCGCTGGTCACCGCCATCCGGGAAGCC
>CAYNFA010000888.1:0-1686 GCA_964396345.1 uncultured Thalassobaculum sp. | reverse complement strand
CTGCATGTTCGAGCCCATCAGGGCGCGGTTGGCGTCGTCGTTCTCGAGGAACGGGATCAACGCCGCCGCGACCGACACGAGCTGCTTCGGCGACACGTCGATGAGGTCGATGTCCTCGGGACGCGCCAGACCGAAATCGCCGCGCTTGCGGACCGGGACCAGCTCCTCGACGAACCGGCCCTCGGCGTCGATCGGGGCGTTGGCCTGGGCGACCGTGTAGCGGCCCTCCTCCATCGCCGAGATGTAGCGGACGTCGTCGGTCACCTTGCCGTCGGTCACCTTGCGGTACGGCGTCTCGATGAAGCCATACTGGTTGACCCGGGCGTAGGTGGCCAGCGAGTTGATCAGGCCGATGTTCGGGCCTTCCGGGGTCTCGATCGGGCAGATCCGGCCGTAGTGGGTCGGGTGCACGTCGCGCACCTCGAAGCCGGCCCGCTCACGGGTCAGACCGCCCGGTCCAAGCGCCGACAGGCGGCGCTTGTGGGTGATCTCCGACAGCGGGTTGGTCTGGTCCATGAACTGCGAGAGCTGCGAGGAGCCGAAGAACTCGCGAACCGCCGCCGCCGCCGGCTTGGCGTTGATCAGGTCGTGCGGCATCACGGTGTCGATCTCGACCGAGCTCATGCGCTCGCGGACCGCCCGCTCCATGCGCAGCAGGCCGACGCGGTACTGGTTTTCCATCAGCTCGCCGACCGACCGGACCCGGCGGTTGCCGAGGTGGTCGATGTCGTCGATCTCGCCCTTGCCGTCCTTCAGCTCCATCAGGACCTTCAGGATCGCCAGGATGTCGTCCTTGCGCAGGACGCGCAGCTGGTCGTCGGTCTCCTGGCCAAGGCGGGCGTTCATCTTCACCCGGCCGACGGCCGAGAGGTCGTAGCGCTCAGAGTCGAAGAACAGCCCGTGGAACAGCGCCTCGGCGGTCTCCAGCGTCGGCGGCTCGCCCGGGCGCATCACCCGGTAGATGTCGACCAGCGCCTCTTCCCGGGTGGCGTTCTTGTCGAGCGCCAGGGTGTTGCGCATGTAGGCGCCGATGTTCAGGTGGTCGATCGACAGCACCGGCAGGGTGGTGACCCCGGCCGCCGTGGTCTTCTCGAGCAGCTCCTGGGTGATCTCCTCGCCGGCGTCGCAGTAGACGAGGCCGTTGGTCTCGTCGATCAGGTCGGCTCCGACATAGGCGCCGAGCAGCTCATCGTCCGGCACCCACATGTCCTTGAGGCCGGCGTCCATCAGCTTGCGCGACGAGCGCGGGGTGATCTTGTCGCCAGCCTTGGCGACCACCTCGCCGGTGTCGGCGTCGATCAGGTCGCGCACCAGCTTGCTGCCGCGCAGACGCTCGGCGTCGAACACGGTGCGCCAGCCCTCGCCCTCGCGGACGTAGGTCACGGTGCCGTAGAAATAGGTCAGGATCTCCTCGGCGCTCATGCCGACGACGCGGTCGCGCTGCGGCTCCTCACCGGTGCGGTGGCACTCGCTGAGGTAGGCGATCGTGCGGTCGGACATCAGCGCCAGCAGCAGCGTCGTCGCCGGCAGCTTGCGGCGACGGTCGATGCGCACGTAGACGTTGTCCTTGGCGTCGAACTCGAAGTCCAGCCACGACCCGCGGTACGGGATGACCCGGGCCGCGAACAGGTACTTGCCCGAGCTGTGCGTCTTGCCCTTGTCGTGCTCGAAAAACACCCCCGGCGA
>CAYNFA010000887.1:0-1687 GCA_964396345.1 uncultured Thalassobaculum sp. | reverse complement strand
TCGTGTCGTGCTTCGTGCTCGGCAACCCGATCGGGCCGGTGTGGCGTGGCGAGATCCAGAAGCGCGGCCTCGGCATGGCGGTCGAGGTCTGGAACGAGGACGGCAAGCCGGTGGTCGGCGAGAAGGGCGAGTTGGTCTGCACCCGGCCGTTCCCCTGCATGCCGATCTACTTCTGGAACGACCCCGACGGCGCCAAGTTCAGGGCCGCCTATTTCGAGACCTGGCCGGGCGTGTGGTGCCACGGCGACTACGTCGAGTTGTCCGAGCGCGGCGGCATGATCATCTACGGCCGGTCCGACGCCGTCCTCAACCCGGGCGGGGTGCGGATCGGCACCGCCGAGATCTACCGCCAGGTCGAGCAACTGCCGGAGGTGGTCGAATCCCTGGTGATCGGCCAGGACTGGGACGCCGACGTGCGCGTCGTGCTGTTCGTGCGGCTGGCCGAGGGGGTGAGGCTCGACGACGCGCTCGTCACCAGGATCAAGCAGCGCATCCGCGCCGGCGCCACGCCCCGCCACGTACCGGCCAAGGTCCTGGCGGTCGACGACATCCCGCGCACCAAGTCCGGCAAGATCGTCGAGCTGGCGGTGCGCAACGTGGTGCATGGCCGACCCGTGAAGAACGTCGAGGCGCTGGCCAACCCGGAGGCCCTGGAGGATTATCGCGATCGGGCCGAGCTCGCGGAGTGACGGCCGGCATGGCGAACGCAGCGGCGGGGGGGACGGGCATGACCACCGGCGACACCGGCTCGCACCGCGCCCGCTACGACCGCATCGTCTCGGCGATCGAGCGGGCCTGCGCCGACGTCGACGACCGGCTCGCCCGCTTCCACCGCTCGGCGATCGCCAAGGTCCGGCCGGATCCCGATCTCCTGCAGCTCGGCGCGCACGGCCGCAGCCCGTTCGGCCTCTGGTACGCCGACCGCAAGGACACCCCGCCGGTCGACCAGCCGGCCTTCGAGACCCTGGTCGCCCTGCACGAGGCGCTGCTGAACCACATCGCGCTGCTGGCCGGACGGGCCTGGAAGGATGCCCGCGTCCCGGTCGAGGAGTACGACGCGCTGCTCGAGAAGGTCCGGGCGTTCGACGACCAGGCCGGCCGCCTGATCCGGGCGTTCCAGGCCGCGATCAGCGACATCGACCCGCTGACCGGGGCGCAGACCCGGCAGGTCATGCTGCGGGATCTCAAGCGCGAGGTTCAGCGGGCTCGGCGCTCCGGGTCGCCCGGATGCCTGGCGCTCGCCGACATCGACCACTTCAAGTCGATCAACGACGGGCACGGGCACGCCGTCGGCGACGCGGTCCTGTCGGTGGTTTCCGGCATGCTGATCGAGAACCTGCGGCCCTACGACTCGGTCTACCGATACGGGGGCGAGGAGTTCCTGGTCTGCCTGCCGGAAACCGGCCCCGAGGAGGCGCGGCGCGTGCTCGAGCGGGTGCGCGAGCGCATCGCCGGCCAGCGCATGGCCCTCGACAGCGGCAGCAGCCTTTCGGTGACGGTGTCGTTCGGGCTGACCCTGATGACGCCGCGCCGGCCGCTCGAGGAGCTGATCGATCGGGCCGACAAGGCGCTCTACACCGCCAAGCAGTCGGGCCGGAACCGGGTCGAGGTGTGGCGACCCGAGGAGGGGCGTGCGGCTGCGCCCGTAGCGCCCTGCCGGCCGCCTTGCGGCCCCGAGCGAAGAGGG
>CAYNFA010000886.1:0-1697 GCA_964396345.1 uncultured Thalassobaculum sp. | reverse complement strand
CCAGCAGGATCAGGCCGGCGATGTATTCCTGGGCCGAGGCCGGTTCGATCCAGTCGGCGAACACCACCTCGAAGAACAGCACGCCCAGCGCCGCCATGGTGAACGGCTTGACCAGCCAGTTCACCACGATCGTGATCACCAGCCCCTTCGGCCGGTCGCCGATCCGCCGCAGCGAGGCGAAGTCGACGTTGACCATCATCGGGTAGACCATCGCCCAGATCAGCACGGCCACCACCAAATTGACCGAGGCGTACTCGACCCGGGCCAGCGCCGCGAACACGCCGGGCACGGCGTTGCCGAGCCACAGCCCGGCCAGGATGCAGAGGCCGACCCAGACCGACAGCCATTTCTCGAAGAAGCCGATGCCGCCCGCCGGCGGCGGCGCGCGTTCGGTGACGTCGCTGGTCATGCTCGCAATCCCCAAATTCGGTCCAGTTGGCGGTGCTCCGGCGCTCGGCTCAGCCGCCCGGATCAGGCGCTCGGATCAGGCGGTCGGCGCGGCTGCCCGTTCAGCTACCCGTTCGGCGGCACCATCGGCGGCACCATCGGCGGCACCATCGGCCGCACCATCGTCGGCCCGGCCGATGGCATCGAGGCGCTTCTGCAGTTGCAGCCGGTCGAGCGACCGGATCGGCAGGCTGACGAAGATCGAGAGCCGGTTGTTGAGCATCCGGAAGGCGTCGGCGAAGGCCAGTCGTCGCTCGGCCTCGGTGCCCTCCGCGGCGGCCGGATCCGGCACGCCCCAATGCGCGGTCATCGGCTGCCCCGGCCAGGCCGGGCAGACTTCGCTGGCGGCGTCGTCGCAGACCGTGAACACGAAGTGCATCTCGGGGGCACCCGCGGCGGCGAACTCATCCCAGCTTTTCGAGCGGATGCCGTCGGTCGAGAAGTTCTGGTTGCCCAGCAAGTCGAGCGTGTAGGGGTGCGGACCGCCGCGCGGCTTACTGCCGGCGCTGTAGGCCCGGAAGCGCCCGGCGCCCAGCCGGTTCAGGATGGCCTCGGCGAGCAGGCTGCGGGCCGTATTGCCGGTGCACAGGAACAGCACGTTGTAGACTTTCTCGCTCATCCCTCGACCTCCACCCTGGCGCCACAGACGACGGAGCCGACGGAGCCGACGGAGCCGACGGCCAGGTCGCCGCAGATCTCCGGATGACCCTCGCAGCAATCCTCGGTCAGGAACGTCATCAGGCGACGCATTCCCTCGAGGTCGACGGCGTAGAACACGAAGCGCCGGTCGCGACGCGAGCGCAGCAGGCCGGCCCGTTCGAGGGCGCCGGCGTGGAAGCTGACGCTCGACGCGCCGACGCCGATGGCGTCGGCGATCTCGCCCGCCGTCAGGCCGGACGGACCACGGCGCATCAGCAGGCGGAACAGCCGCAGGCGATGCTCGTGGGCGAGCGCGGACAGGGCGGTGATGGCTTCGGCGTTTTCCATTTCAAGAATTCACGTATCATTGAAACAACTTGCTGTCGAGCCATGGCCGCCTTGGCGCCAGCGGAACTCTCTGGGCCCGGCTCCGTTGTGTCCAGACGGGCCGTCGCCACATTCCACAACGGCCCAACCGGAGACACGCATGGACGTCGTTCGTATCATCTTCGCGATCCTGCTGCCGCCGCTGGGGGTGTTCCTGCAGGTCGGGATCGGGATGCATTTCTGGTTGAACATCCTGCTCACCCTGCTCGGCTACATCCCCGGCA
>CAYNFA010000885.1:0-1709 GCA_964396345.1 uncultured Thalassobaculum sp. | reverse complement strand
GTCGCGGCCGTTCGGCGCGGTCACGCTCCACACCGGAGTCTCGCCGTAGCGCCGCGCCCGGTTGTTGATCGCTTGCACCGCCCGCCCGAGGCGCCGCGCGATGTAGGCGGTCACGGCGTCGTCGCGCGCCACCTTGCCGCGGTTCAGCGTTTGGCGGAGCGCCTTGATTTCGTCTCGCGAGTACGGCGGCCACTGCGCTGCCAGCGTGGAATCGACGTCGCCCGGCTCCTGCACGGCTCGGCGGCGGGACTCGTCGCGGGTGGCGAACTGCAGAACTGTATCGGAGGGAAGGGGGCTATCCGACATGGCGGCGACTATGACATCCCGAGCCTCCGCGCACCATTGCGCTCGCGCCCGCGACAGGCGTGTGGACGGCTTTGTGTTTGCCTGGCGGACCGTGCCAAACTCCCTTGCTGGGCGCTTGAACAGAACCGAAGAGACGGAGCGATGAGCGAGTTTGACGTGATTGTGAAGGGCGGCACTGTGGTGACCGCGTCGGAGACCATGCGGGCCGATGTCGGCATCAAGGACGGGCGCATCGTGGCGCTCGCGGAGTCGCTCGGTGGATCGGCGTCGCGCGTCGTCGACGCGTCGGGGCGCTATGTCATGCCGGGCGGCATCGACAGCCATTGCCACATCGAGCAGCCGTCATCGACCGGCGGCCAGAACGCCGAGACCTGGGAGAGCGGCACCCGCTCGGCGGCCTGCGGCGGCACCACCACGGTGATCGCGTTCGCCAGCCAGGAGAAGGGCGAGGGCGTACGCGCCCAGGTCGAGGCCTACCACGTCAAGGCGAAGCGAGCCTGCATCGACTACAGCTTCCACCTCATCGTCTCCGACCCCAGCGACGCGGTGGTCAACGACGAGCTGCCGGCGTTGATCGAATCCGGGCTCCGCTCGATCAAGCTGTTCATGACCTACCCGAAGAACCGGGTCGACGACCGCGAGATCCTCCGGATCTTCGAGGTGGCGCGCCGGCACGGGGCGCTGGTGTGCGTCCACGCCGAGGCCCACGACGCCATCATGTACATGACCGAGAAACTGCTGGACGCCGGGCTCGGCCAGACCAAGTACCACGCCTGGTGCAAACCGGCGCTGGTCGAGCGCGAGGCGACGACCCGGGTGATCATGCTGGCCGAACTGATGGACCAGCCGATCCAGATCTTCCATGTCACCTGCGAGGAGGCCGCCGAGGAGATCCGACGTGCCCAGGCCCGCGGCCTCAAGGTGTTCGCCGAGACCTGCCCGCAGTACTTCGTGCTGACCGCCGACGATCTCGACGCCTCGCAGCGCGAGGGCGCGCGGGTGATCTGCTCGCCGGCGCCGCGCTCGGTGGCCGACCAGCAGGCGCTCTGGAACCATGTGCGCACCGGCACGATCGGCAACGTCACCTCCGACCACGCGCCCTACAACATGGACGCGCCGGACGGCAAGTTCTGGGCCGGCGACAACGCCCCGTTCAGCCAGATCGCCAACGGCGTGCCCGGGCTCGAGACCCGCATGCCGATCTGCTTCCACGAGGGCGTGGTGAAGGGGCGGATCGACCTGCAGCAGTTCGTGGCGCTGACCTCCACCAATTCGGCCCGGCTGTTCGGCATCTATCCGCAGAAAGGCACGATCGCCATCGGTGCCGACGCCGACATCGTGGTCTGGGACGCCGAGAAGAAGGGGCTGCTGAAACCGGGCGGCAAGATAATCGAGGAGACAAG
>CAYNFA010000884.1:0-1712 GCA_964396345.1 uncultured Thalassobaculum sp. | reverse complement strand
CTGCCGATCATCAAATTTTCCGTGGACTGGTGGAACACCCTGCACCAGCCGGCGAGTGTGCTGCGGATGGGCGGATCGAGCATCGACCCGGCGATGCTGACGCCGCTGTTCGTCATGGCGGGCGGCTACGTCGCGGTGTTCGCCGTGGCGCTCATCCTGCGAATTCGCGCGCTGTACGCCGAGCGACGGCTGCGCCAGCTTCGGTTGTCGCTGCCGGATGCGTGACGGTGTCGCGCTGACCGATCGATATCTTGGCGGGGGGGATGGTATCCCCTAGATTCGGTTCAAGGCGGTCAGGGGGCTGACAGGAGCGACCCGGGTTTGTCGGAATTCTTCGCGATGGGAGGTTACGCGGCGTTCGTCTGGCCGTCGTATGGGATTGCGTTCGGTGTGATGGCGGGGCTGCTGATATGGGCCTGGACGTCGGCGCGCAACGGCGAGGCCGAGGTCGAGCGTCTGCGCGCCTCGGGGATCGATCCGCGCCGCCGGCAGGCCGGTGCGGGAGTCCAGGGATGAGCCGCGGCGGCTATCGATCACGCAAGAACCGTCGTCTCGCCCTGATCCTCGGAGGGCTCGCGTTTCTCGGCGCCGCGGCGGCGCTGGTGCTGACGGCGTTCGAGGACAGCGTGGTGTTCTTCTTCAGCCCGACCGATCTGGCCGACCGGCAGCTGGCGCCCGGACAGCGGATCCGGGTCGGCGGCCTGGTCGAAGCCGGATCGGTGGCCCGCGGCCCGGGCGACGGCGAGATCCGCTTCCAGGTCACCGACGGCACCACCACCTTGCCGATCCGCTTCGTCGGTGTGCTTCCCGACCTGTTCCGCGAGGGGCAGGGGGTGGTCGCCCAGGGCAGCCTCGCCGGCGGCACCTTCGAAGCCGAGGAGGTGCTGGCCAAGCACGACGAGACCTACATGCCACCGGAGGTGGCGGACGCGCTCAAGCGGCAGGGCCATTGGCAGCCGGACGGCGCACCGAAAGGAGGCGGGTGATGATCGCCGAACTCGGGCACATGGCGATCGCCGTGGCGCTGATGGTCGCGGTGGTGCAGTCGACGGTTCCGTTGTGGGGGGCCGCCCGCGGCGACACCGGGCTGATGGGGCTGGCGCAGCCGGCGGCGCTCGTGCAGTTCGGCGCGGTCGCAATCGCCTTCGGCGCGCTGACCCACGCCTACCTGGTCTCCGACTTCTCGGTGATCAACGTCGCCACCAACTCGCATTCGACCAAGCCGTTCATCTACAAGCTGTCCGGCGTGTGGGCCAACCACGAGGGCTCGATGCTGCTCTGGGTGCTCATCCTGGCGATGTTCGGCGCCGCGGTGGCGGCCTTCGGCGGCAACCTGCCGGACGGGCTCAGGGCGCGGACGCTGGCGGTTCAGGGCATGATCGGCGTCGGCTTCCTCGCCTTCGTGCTGTTCACCTCCAACCCGTTCGAGCGCCTCGACCCGGCGCCGCTCGACGGCAACGGGCTGAACCCGCTGCTCCAGGATATCGGCCTCGCCCTGCACCCACCGATGCTCTACATTGGGTATGTCGGGTATTCGACCACGTTCTCGTTCGCTGTCGCGGCGCTGATGGAGGGCCGGGTCGACCCGGCCTGGGCGCGCTGGGTGCGGCCCTGGGCGCTGGCCGCCTGGACTGCCCTGACCGCGGGCATCGCGCTCGGCTCGGGCTGGGCCTACTACGAGCTCGGCTGGGGCGGCTGGTGGTTCTGGGATC
>CAYNFA010000883.1:0-1723 GCA_964396345.1 uncultured Thalassobaculum sp. | reverse complement strand
GGTACCGCCGCGCAGGTAGTCCCAGACGTTGCTGTCGAGCCGGGTCCGAGCCCGGTCGACCACCTCGTGCAGGGTCTGGCAGGCCTCGCGCAGAATCTCGATGGTTTCCTCGCCTTGCGTCGTGTTCGTGTCGTTCATGCCGGTGCGGTCTCCAGGTTCTCGGATAGCCAGTCGATCAGGGTGCTCCAGGCCCGGCGCGGCGCGGCGGCGCCGACCACCATGCCGATGTGCCCCATCGCCACGTCGGCGCGGGTCGCGTGGGGCAGCAGCTCGGCCAGCGCGCGCGCCGAGGCCGGCGGCACGATGCGGTCACGCGCCGGGATCATCACCAGGGCAGGCGCCTCGACCCGTTCAGGCTCAACCGGGCGGCCGGCGATCCGCCAGCAACCGGCGGCCGGCGTGTTGCGGCCGTACCACTCGAACAGCGCCTCGCGTGCCACCGGGGCCGCCAGCGGAACGCCGTCGTTCAGCCAGTCCTCGAGCGCGACGAACTCCACCGCCCCCGGGCTGGCGGGCTCGAGGTCGGCGAAGCGCAGGAACTTGCGGATGACCAGCATCGGGTCGAGCGCGAAGAACAGGGTTTGAATCAGATCGGTCGGCAACCAGCCGGACTGCTCGATCATAGCCGTGAGCCACGGTTGCGCCAGGGGCAGGGAGGCGGCGATTGGCGGCGCGTCGGCGGAAAAATCCCAAGGGGTGGCCAGCAGAGCCAGCGCTCCGGTGTCGCGCGGCCGGCGCTGAGCCAGCGCCAGCGCCAGCAGCCCGCCCATGCAGTAGCCGAGCACCGCCGGGCGGCGGCCGGAAATCGTCAGCACCGCCTCCAGCGCCCCCTCCAGGCGGCCGGCAACATAGTCGGTCAGGGTGAACCCCCGCTCGGCCTCGCCCGGGTATCCCCACTCGACCAGGAACGGCCGAAAGCCGGCGGCAGCAAGCGCGCGCAGCAGCGACCGCCCGGGCGCGAGATCGAGGACATAGCCGCGGTTGACCAGCGACGGCACCACCAGGATCGGCGCGCCACCGAGCGGAACCGCCGCCTCCGGCACCGCGCCGTAATCCAGGAGTCGGGTGGTGCCTTCCTTCCAGCACACCGGCGGGTCGAGCACCGGGCGATGGTAGGGATGCGCCCGGTAAGCTTGCACGCCGTCCAGGAAGCGCCCCATCCGGCGGCGCGCCTCCTCGTCGACGGCCTGCTCGAAACTCGGGATCGTGGCGCCGGCTGTGCCGCGGTCAGCCTCGGCCGCCCGTGCCGCCTCCAGGGCCGCGAGCTGCTCCCTCAGGCTGGCGGCCGCCGCGCTCGAACCGGGCTTCCAGTCGATCGATCCGCTCTTCCAGGCGGCGGAGCTCGCGTAGGACGACAGCCAGGTCGCCGCCGCCGTGGTCAGGTACAGCGGCAGCGGCCGCGGCCCCGGCCGCGGTGGGACGCCGCTCGCCGGCGTGTCGCTGTGGGCGCTGCTCTCCTGGCCGACCATGCTCCCGCCGTCCCTCGCTCGCCTGGCCGCTGCACGCCGGATCGCCGGACGCCGCGGCATCATACCGCTCGTCGCCGGCCGGCCGGTACCCCGGTTGCAGCCCGTCGCCCGGTCCGGCGCCCGGCGGCGCGCCTGGCGGACGGCCCGGGCCCGTCCACAGCGCGCTCCAGCGGCGGATGGCGTCGGCCATCTCGGGGTCGGTGGCCATCGCCTGCACCTGGGATTCCGAATAGACCCCGGTGCGCAGCACCGCT
>CAYNFA010000882.1:0-1735 GCA_964396345.1 uncultured Thalassobaculum sp. | reverse complement strand
GGCGGCGAGATCCTGGCGCCATACCGCGAGGCGGCGGTATCGGCGTGGTGGGATGGCTTGCGCGACGCCGATCCCGAAGGCGCCTCCAACCTCGGGGCCGCCGCCTTGACCCTCATGCACGCGCTTGGCGCGCCGATCGGCCCCGACGCCTGGCGAGGTCTCGCCTCGGCGCCGTCGACCAATCCCTACGAGGCGCCAACGGCGGCGTTCCGCAACGGCGTGACGGCCGGTTCCGAGGCCGGGCGCGTCGCCGAAACCGTCGCGCTCGCCTCGGCCGGCTTCGGTGAGGTTCCGCTCGAGGAGATCGACCCGACGGCTATCGCGCTGGTGGTGGCCGGCCTGCGCCACCTCGGGCTGGAGGACGGCGCCCGCTGGCTGGCCGGCGAGGCGGCCCTGGCTTACGGTCTCTAGATGGCGCGCCGGGCGACCCCGGGCGCCCGGTCGTCCTCGGTCGAAACCTTTCTCGAGATGATGGTGGCCGAGCGCGGTGCCGCCCGCAACACTCTGGAGGCCTACGGCCGCGACCTGGCCGACGTGGAAGCGTGGTTGGCGGGGCGGGGCTGCCAACTCGACGACGCCGGCACCGAGGACCTGCGCGCCTATCTGGCGGCCGCCGAGGCGTCCGGCGTGGCGCCCCGCACCGCGGCGCGGCGGCTGTCGGCGGCCCGGCAGTTCTTCCGCTTCCTGTACGCCGAGGGTCGGCGCCCCGACGAACCGACAGCCGCGCTCGACGCGCCGCGCCGGGGCCGCCCGCTGCCGAAGATCCTGTCCGAGGCCGAGGTCGACGCCCTGCTGGAGGTTGCCCGCGACCGGGCGGGCCCCGAGGGCCTTCGGCTGGTCTGCCTGCTCGAGGTGCTGTACGCCACCGGCCTGCGGGTGACCGAGCTGGTGGGGCTGCCGTTCGCGGCGGTGGCGCGGGATCCCCGCGTGCTGATCGTGCGCGGCAAGGGCGGCAAGGAGCGCATGGTGCCCCTGACCGAAGCGGCGATGACGGCAATCGCCGCGTACAAGGGCGTGCGCGGCGTGTTCCTGGCGGCCGGGGCGACCTCGCCGCACCTGTTCCCGTCGCGCTCCACGTCAGGCCACCTGACCCGCCGCCGGCTGGGTCAACTCCTGGACGAGACCGCGATTCTGGCGGGGATCGAGCCGGCCAAGGTGTCACCGCACGTGCTGCGCCACGCCTTCGCCACCCATTTGCTGGATCACGGCGCGGATTTGCGGAGCGTCCAGCAGATGCTGGGGCACGCCGACATCTCGACCACGCAGATCTACACCCATGTCCTGGCCGAGCGACTGCGGGCGCTGGTCGAGGCGCACCATCCGCTGTCTCGGAACTAAGCATCGGCGGTTGACTTGTGGGTCGGCGGCGGTGCCGTTATGGTGCCGCCGTTTTTGGACGAGGCTCCCCGCTCATGCGTCATTTTCTCGATTTCGAGAAGCCGATCGCCGACCTCGAGGGCAAGATCGAGGAATTGAAGCATCTCTCCGGTACCGGGGAGATGAACATCGCGGACGAGGTCGGGAAGCTTCAGGCCAAGGTGGAGCGACAGCTGCGCACCACCTACCAGAAGCTGACGGCATGGCAGAAGGTGCAGGTTGCGCGGCACCCGGACCGGCCGCACGCTGCCGACGTGATCGCGCACCTTATCCAGGATTTCCAACCACTGGCCGGCGATCGGGGCTTTGCGGACGACGCCGCCATCGTCGGCGGGCTCGGCCGGTTCCGCGGTCGCTC
>CAYNFA010000881.1:0-1737 GCA_964396345.1 uncultured Thalassobaculum sp. | reverse complement strand
CCGGTGCCGATCCTGGCGGCGGTCAACGGGGCGGCGTTCGCCGGCGGGCTGGAGATCCTGCTGGGCTGCGATTTCGCCTACGCCGCCCCGCGCGCCCGGTCGCGCTGACCGAGGTGACGCTCGGGATCATCCCGGGTGCGGCGGGAACCCAGACCCTGCCGCGCGCCATCGGCCTGCGCCGCGCCAAGGAGGTGGTGCTGACCGGAAGGCCGTTCAGCGCCGAGGACGCCCTGGCGTGGGGCGTGGTCAAACGGGTGTGCGCCGACGGCCGGCTGCTGGACCTGAAGAACGGCTACGATTTCGAGATCGAGGCCTACAACCGCACCGTCGGCACCGAGGACCGGATCGAGGGGATCCGCGCCTTCAACGAGAAGCGCACGCCGGTCTACAAGGGACGCTGACCCGGGAGGCCGCTGACCCGGAGGGGCGCTGAGTCGGGGGGGCCGCTGAGTCGGGGCGGGGGGCGCGCTTTCACCGGGGCGCCGACCGCCGCCTGGTCAGGCCGTTGACGGGAACTCGATGCCGGCGATATCCGCCCCGGCCAGAAGCTCGGCGACCAGGGCCTTCGCCGCGCGCGCCCATTCCGCCTTCTCGACCATGTCGCGGATGCGGGGCGCCACCGTTTCGTAGGGCAGCACGGCGCCCGGCGCCCGCCCGTCGAGCCGCACCACATGCAGGCCGTAGCGGGTCTCGACCGGTTCGGGCGCGAGCCGACCCTCCTCCAGGCGGTCGAGCGCGGCCTCGAATTCCGCGACCGTGTCACCGGCGACCAACTGGCCGAGCCGGCCGCCGGACTCCCGCGATGCGCAGGCGGAGTGGGCGCGGGCAAGCCGGCCGAAGGCGTCCGGGTCGCGGCCCAACTCGTCGATCACGCCCTGCGCGATCGCCCTGGCACCCCGCCGCGCCGTGCCGTCGTCGGGTGCTGCGGGGATCAGGATGTGCGACGCCTCGTACAGCGTCGGTGCCCGGAACCGGTCGGCGTGGGCGCGGTGGAACGCCCGGCAGGCGCCCTCGTCCGGCGGCGCGGCGTCGACCCGGGCCTCGACCACCGCGCGGATCAGCGCCTCTTCGTCGGTCTCGCGCCGGCCGGGGCCGAGGGCGTTCGGCTGCGGCGCCAGGCCATGGCGCCGCGCTTCCTGGAGCAGCAGGGCGCGCACCACCAGGGCCAGGGCCGCCGCCTGCCAGGCGATTTGCGGCTGGCCCGGCGGTGCCGGGTGGTTCTGCGCCTCGGCGGCGATGGCGAGCGCCGGGATCGTCTCGCCGTTCACCCGCACGTCGGAGGTCGGGGTGGTGTGCATGGCGCTCACTCCGCGGGGCCGGGGCGGGGGCTTGCGAGCGGCGCCGTGGCGTCGTCCGAAGGCCGGCTGCGCACGATCTGGTAGCCGGGCCGCCACAGGTAGCGGATCGGCGCCGACAGCATGTGCACCAGCCGGGTGAACGGGAACACCAGGAGGATCGTCAGCCCGAGGAAGATGTGCGCCTTGAACAGCCAGTGGGCCTCGGCGACGTAGAGGTAGGCGTCGCTGCGGAAGGTGAAGATACCCTGCGCCCATTGCATGAACTTCAGCATCACGTAGCCGTCCAGATGCTGCAGCGAGACCAGGATGGTCACCATCCCGAGCACCAGTTGCACCATCAGCAGCACCAGGATGCCGGTATCGGCGAAGGTCGACGTGGCGCGGATCCGGACGTCGAACAGGCGGCGGTGCAGCAGCATGGCGCCGCCGACCAGCGCCA
>CAYNFA010000880.1:0-1738 GCA_964396345.1 uncultured Thalassobaculum sp. | reverse complement strand
ATTGGCGATATCGAGCTATTCTGCCGCGAACGCCGACGCCATTCGCCGCAAGCGCCGTTCGTCGCGATCACCGGCACCAACGGCAAGTCGACGACCACGGCGCTGATCGGTCACATCCTCGCCGGCGCCGGCGTCCCGGTGCAGGTCGGCGGCAACCTCGGTCGGCCGGCGCTGGAGTTCGGCGACCCCGGCGGCACCGGCGTGATCGTGCTCGAACTCAGCTCCTACCAGCTCGAGCTGACCCCGTCGCTGGCACCCACCGTGGCGGTCTGGCTGAACGTCACCCCCGACCACATCGACCGCCACGGCAACCTGGCCGGCTACGTCGCGGCCAAGCGCCGGATCTTCGCGCACCAGACCCCGAGCGGCCTCGCGGTGGTCGGCAACGACGACGACATCTCGCGCGACGTCGCCGACCGGCTGCGGCGCGACGGCCGCAAGGTCGTCGAGGTCTCGGGCGTCGGATCGGTGGTCGGCGGCGTCTACGCCGAGGGCGGCCGGCTGGTCGACGCCCGCTCGGGCCGGCCGGAAGCCGTGCTGGCGCTCGCCGAGGCACCGGCGTTGCCGGGCGAGCACAACGCCCAGAACGCCGCCGCGGCGTTCGCCGCCTGCGCGGCCCTGGGCCTTGACCGCGCGGCGATCGCCGCCGGCATCCGCAGCTTCCCCGGCCTGGCGCACCGCCAGGAGCGGGTGGCCGAAGCCGGCGGCGTGCTCTATGTCAACGATTCCAAGGCTACCAACGCCGACGCGGCGGCGCGGGCGCTGGCGTGCTACGGCGCGGTCTACTGGATCGCCGGCGGCCGCGGCAAGGAAGGCGGCGTCGCGCCGCTCGCCGGGTTCTTCCCGCGAATCCGGAAGGCCTACCTGATCGGCGAGACGGCCGAGGCTTTCGCCCGCCAGATCGGCGATTCCTGCCCCTGGATGGTGTCGCGCACCCTGGAGGCCGCCGTGCGTCAGGCGCATCTCGACGCCCGGGCTGACCGGCATCCGGACAGCGTCGTGCTGCTGTCGCCGGCGGCAGCCTCGTTCGACCAGTTTCCGAATTTCGAGGTCCGTGGCGACCGCTTCCGCGCGCTGGTGCTCGACCTGCTGGCCGGCAACGGCGACGCCGCGCCCGGCGAGCGGAGGGTGTGATGAGCGCGATCGCCCGGACCGACACCAGCGTCTTCGGCAAGTGGTGGTGGACCGTCGACCGCTGGACGCTCGGCGCGCTGTTCCTGCTGGTGCTGATCGGGGCGCTGCTGATCCTGGCGGCAAGCCCGCCGGTGGCCGAGCGCATTGGCCTCAACTCCTACCATTTCGTGCAACGCCAGTTCGTGTTCATGCCGCTGGCGCTGGCGGTGATGATCGGCGTCTCGCTGCTGACGCCGCTGCAGATCCGGCGACTCTCGGTGATCGGGTTCGTCGTGACGCTGGCCCTGCTGGCGGCGGTGCCGCTGGTCGGCAGCGAGATCAAGGGCGCCACCCGCTGGCTGTCGATCGCCGGCATGTCGATGCAGCCGAGCGAGTTCGCCAAGCCGTTCTTCGCGGTCGTCGCCGCCTGGATGTTCGCCGAGTGGCGGCGCGACGAGACCTTTCCCGGGCACCTGATCGCCATCGCGCTGTATCTGATGACCATCGCCCTCCTGCTCTCCCAGCCCGACCTCGGCATGACCGTGGTGGTGTCGGTGATCTGGTTCGGGCAGCTCTTCCTGGCCGGGTTGCCGATGGTGCTGGTGGTCGGCTTCATCGCCGCCGG
>CAYNFA010000879.1:0-1742 GCA_964396345.1 uncultured Thalassobaculum sp. | reverse complement strand
ACTGCGACGATGTCGAGTTCAGCAGGATGCGCGGAGTGCCGACGCCGTTGCAGGCCATGATCACGACCTCGGCCCGCTGGTGGCGTTCCCGGCCCTCGGCGTCGTAGTAGATCACGCCGTCGGCCATGCCGTGCTCGTTCACCGTCACCTCGCGCACCCGGCAGCGGGTGCGCAACTCGACCCCGGCGCGGATCGCGTCGGGCCAGTAGGTGATGTCGGCGCTGCCCTTGGCGCCCTGCGAGCAGCCGGTCATGCAGGGGTTGAGGTTCAGGCAGCGGTCGCGGCCCTCGTAGGGCTGCGACAGGATCGCCGCGTCGGACGGCCACCAGTGCCAGCCCAGCCGGTCGAAGCCGCGCGCCACGGTCTCGCCGACCAGGCCGATCGGCAGCGGCGGCAGCGGCAGGTCCTTCGGCGGGTACATCGGGTCGCCGGCCAGCCCCGACACCCCCATGATGCGGTCGTTCTCGGCGAAATACGGCTCCAGGTCGTCGTAGCTGACCGGCCAGTCGTCGGCGACGCCGTCGAGGGTGCGGACCCGGAAATCCGAGGGGTGCAGGCGGGGAAAGTGGGCGGCGTAGGCGATCGTGCTGCCGCCGACGGCGTTGTAGTTCAGCACGTCGATCGGCGAGTCGGCGTTGTTGACCGGGTAGTCGGAGGGCAGGCCGCGGACGTTCGGGTCGACGTGAAAGGAGCCGAACTGCTGGGCCTCCCAGTTCTTGCGGGTCGTCGGGTACTGCGACGACGACATCCAGTCGCCCTGCTCCAGGCACAGGATGCGCATCCGCGTCTCGGTCAGGCTCCAGGCGATCGCCGCCCCCGACGCGCCGGCGCCGACGATCAGGACGTCCACGGGATCGAGATTCGGCGATACGGACATGGTGGCCACCCCTCGAAGCCTGGCAGATGCCGGGGCGACATTGTCGGGCGGCGGGGGGCGGGAGCCAAGCGGGAACGTGCGACGCCGGACGGTCAGGGGCGCCAGCGACGCAACCACGCCGCCGCGCTGCCGGCGGTCGCGGCCAAGCGGACCTGCCCCGGCACCAATCCTCGCGCAATCCCGTCGGACCCGAAGCCCTTCAACGGGACGGCGGATCCCGACAAAGTCATCGTCACCGTCAGATGAGGGCGGCAAGTCCAGGATTCGATCCACTGGAAGCGCCGATAATGTGCGTTGGCTTATCGTCCGTCGGAGCCCGCAGGGCGATGCGGCCATTGATCGGGGAGATCTCGAACCGGGGCGTGTAGCCCTTTACCGCGACGCCGAGCGTTGAAGTTCCGCGCGCAGCGCGGATATGTCCTCGCGAAGCGCCGCTATCTCGCGGGCACCGCCGACGTCCCCGTCCGGTGCTGCGGCTTCCTGCCCGATGAAGAAGGTGGCGAAGCTGGCCGTAATGTAGCCAAAGACTGCGAGGCCGTAGATCGACAGTAGCAGCGCGAGCACTCGGCCCTCGGGCGTCAAAGGCCAGAAATCCGACCCCATCGTCGACACCAGCATCGCCGTCCACCAGAGCGCGTCAGCGTACCCTGTAAACCCACCATTGACCTCGTGCGCCGGCTCGAAAGCCAGCATTCCGCCCGCGCCGAGCAGAATGACCAGCACCGTCGTGGCCAGCACATAGCCAAGCCCCCGGCGGTCGAAGCTTGTGCGCAGCGCGCTGATGCCGCTATTGGCGGTGCCGACGATCCTGACGAGGCGCAGCCCACGGCTCAGACGCAGCACCCGCAGGGCGCGCAGGACGCGC
>CAYNFA010000878.1:0-1742 GCA_964396345.1 uncultured Thalassobaculum sp. | reverse complement strand
GTCTGCAGGTTGACCGCCACCAGGATGGCGAACCAGTAGATGATGTCGCGGCCCTCGACGTGGCTGCCGAAGTCCATCAGTTCCACGATCGGGGTGAACACCGGCAGCACGATCAGCGTGATCTCGATCCAGTCGAAGAAGAATCCGAGGATGAAGATCGTCGCCATCAGCACGAACAGCAGGCCCCAGGCCTCGAAGCCCAGATGCTCGATGAACTCGACGATCAGGTCCTCGCCGCCGAGCGATCGGAACACGTAGGAGAACGCGGTCGCGCCCATGAAGATGAAGAAGATCATCCCCGAGGTCAGGGCGGTGCGCTCGCACACGTCCTTCATCACTTCCCAGGTCAGCTTCCTGTTGAAGATCGCCAGCAGCAGCGCGCCGAAGCCGCCGACGCCGGCCGCCTCGGTCGGGGTCGCCCAGCCGGCGAAGATCGAGCCGAGCACCAGGGTGATCAGGAACACCGGCGGCAGGAAGCCCTTCAGCAGCATCAGGACCATGCCGCCGGCGGTGTCCGGGCCGATGTCGTCGGACAGCGACGGCGCCCACTGCGGCTTGAGCGCCGACACCACCAGGATGTAGGCGAAGTAAAGCGCCGACAGCAGCAGGCCCGGCAGGATGGCGCCGAGGAACAGGTTGCCGACCGAGATCGCCAGCAGGTCGGCCATGATCACCAGCATGATGCTGGGCGGGATCAGGATGCCGAGCGTTGCCGAGGCCGCCAGCGTGCCGGTCGCCAGTTCCTTCTGGTAGCGCTGGCGCAGCATGGTCGGCAGCGCCATCAGCGTCATCATGACCACCGAGGCGCCGATGATGCCGGTGGTCGCGGCCATGATGGTGCCCATGACGGTGACCGCCAGCGCCAGCCCGCCCGGAACCCGGCGCAGCAGGATCTCCAGGATGTCGAGCAGGTCGTTGGCGACGCCGGAGCGTTCCAGCATGGTGCCCATGAAGATGAAGCAGGGCACCGCGACCAGCACCAGGTTGGCGGCGGCACCGCCCCAGATGCGCGGCAGGATGTTGTAGAACTCGATCAGCGAGAAGTAGTCGACGGTGGCTCCGAGAAAGCCGAACGCCAAGCCGACCCCGCCGACCACGAACGCCACCGGGAACCCGGAGAACAGCCCGAGCGCCAGCACGGCGAACATGTAGATGGAGAGATAGTCCTCCCAATAGAAATCCACGGCTCAGCCCCCCCGCGCGATCTCGGGGTCATCGTAGTGACCCTCGAGCTTCGCGATGTCGTTGTCCACGTCGTCGTCGTCGATCTTCGGCAGGTGTTCGGCCACCGCCGAGGTCAGCATGTTCATCTTGACCTCGGCGCGCAGTTCCTCCGGTCCGAACAGGTAGACGACCTGCCGGATCAGCGTGGAGATGCCGGCCATCAGCGCCAGAGCCAGGCCGATCAGCACGAACGACTTGATCACCCAGCGGTGCGACAGGCCGGTCATGGCGTCCGAGGACTCGTTCGACTCCCACGCCTGGTGAACGAACGTCCAGCCGTAGTACATGACCACCGTGATGTAGGGGATCATCAGCAGGCAGATCCCGAGCAATTCGACCCAGGCCTGCCCGCGGTCCGACATCTTCTCGCGCATGAGGTCGACCCGGACGTGGGCATTGACCGTGTAGGCGTAGCCGAGCGCCAGCAGGAACAGCGCGGCGTGCAGGTGCCACTCCATCTCCTGCAGCTTGGTCGGCGACATGAAGCCGTACAGCGGCGTGGTCATGATCCACTGCTG
>CAYNFA010000877.1:0-1751 GCA_964396345.1 uncultured Thalassobaculum sp. | reverse complement strand
TGCTGCGCGCCGCCGACATCGTGCCGCAGGTCACCTGGGGCACCAGCCCGCAGGACGTGCTGCCGGTCACCGGCCGCACCCCGGACCCGGCGGCCGAGAGCGATCCGGCCAAGCGGGCCTCGATCGAGCGGTCGCTGAAGTACATGGGCCTGGAGCCGAACACGCCGATCGATCAGGTCAAGGTCGACAAGGTGTTCATCGGTTCCTGCACCAACGGCCGGATCGAGGATTTGCGCGCCGTCGCGGCCGTCGCCAAGGGCCGCAAGGTCGCCGACGGCGTCCACGCCATGGTGGTACCGGGCTCCGGCCTGGTGAAGGAGCAGGCCGAGGCCGAGGGGGTCGCCGACATCCTGAAGGCCGCCGGCTTCGACTGGCGCGAGCCGGGCTGCTCGATGTGCCTGGCAATGAACGCCGACAAGCTGGAGCCGGGCGAGCGCTGTGCCTCGACCTCCAACCGCAACTTCGAGGGCCGCCAGGGCCGAGGCAGCCGGACCCATCTGGTCAGCCCGGCGATGGCGGCGGCGGCGGCCATCACCGGCCGCCTCGCCGACGTGCGCGAGCTGACGAACTGACACCGGGACCGGGAGGAGACAGGGCATGGACAAGTTCACCCAGCTGCGCGGCACCGCCGCCCCGCTCGACATGATCAACATCGACACCGATATGATCATCCCCAAGCAGTACCTGAAGACCATCAAGCGCACCGGTCTCGGCAAGCACCTGTTCGCCGAGATGCGCTACGACGACAGCGGTGCCGAGAAGCCGGACTTCGTCCTCAACAAGCCGCAGTACCGGGGCGCACAGGTGCTGATAGCCGACGATAATTTCGGCTGCGGATCGAGCCGTGAGCACGCGCCGTGGGCGCTGCTCGACTTCGGCATTCGTTGCGTCATCAGCACCAGCTTCGCCGACATCTTCTACAACAACTGCTTCAAGAACGGCATTTTGCCGATCAAGGTCACGAAGCAGCAGCTGCGCGAGTTGATGGACGACGCGGCCAAGGGCTCGAACGCGGTCCTGGAGGTCGATCTGGAGAGCCAGACAATCGGCCGGCCGAACGGTGAGAGCGTGTCGTTCGAGATCGACCCGCACCGCAAGCACTGCCTGCTGAACGGCCTCGACGACATCGGCCTGACGCTGCAGCGCGAGACCGGCATCTCCGAGTTCGAGGAGCAGCGCAAGCTCTCCCAGCCCTGGGCCTGACCTGGCCGGCCGACCCCCGCCCGCCGACCACCGCCCGCCGACCACCGCCCGCCGACCACCGGACAACCTGTTTGCCACCCTGGTACGGTTCGGATAAGCAATCGCTCATTCACCAACCGACCGGGGATTAAGGAGCGTCATGGCATCCAACAAGAAACTGCTCGTCCTGCCGGGTGACGGCATCGGCCCCGAGGTGGTGCGCGAGACCCTTCGCGTCGTCGACTGGATGGCGAAGAAGCGCTCGGTGTCGTTCGACGTCCAGGAGGGCCTGGTCGGGGGTGCGGCCTACGACGCTTCCGGCACCCCGCTGACCGACGAGACCCTGGCCGACGCGGTCGACGCCGACGCCGTGCTGTTCGGCTCGGTTGGTGGCCCGAAATACGACGACCTGCCGTTCGAGATGAAGCCCGAGCGCGGGCTGTTGCGCCTGCGCAAGGAGATGGACCTGTTCGCCAATCTTCGGCCGGCGATGGTGTTCGCCTCGATGGCCGACAATTCGTCGCTGAAGAAGGAGCTGGTGTCGGGCCTCGACATCATGATCCTGCGCG
>CAYNFA010000876.1:0-1762 GCA_964396345.1 uncultured Thalassobaculum sp. | reverse complement strand
CGTGGGTTATGAGAAAATCACAATAGCGTCCCCGTCAGGGGTTGCAAGCCCGCTCGCCGTTCCGGCGACGTGCGGGTGGTCATCGCCCAACGCAAGACGCCGCACCCCTTTCGGGATGCGGCGTCTCGTGGTGGTTCTCGCGCCGCGGCCGCGAGGAGGCCGCGGAATGCGTCAGCGCGGCCGGATCACTCCGCCGCCATCGGCATGTCGAGCGCTTCCAGCACCTTCGGCGGCGACATCGGCAGGCTGTAGAAACGCTTGCCGAGCGCTCGGTAGACGGCGTTCGAGATCGCCGCCAGCGGCGGCACCAGCGGCACCTCGCCGACGCCGCGAATGCCCTGCGGGTGCTTGGGATTCGGCACCTCGATCATCACCGCGTCCAGCATCGGCAGGTCGGAGCACACCGGCATGCGGTAGTCGAGGAAGCCCGGGTTATCGACCCGGCCCTTCTTGTCGTAGATGTACTCTTCGTTCAGCGCCCAGCCGATGCCTTGCGCGGCGCCGCCCTGCATCTGGCCCTCGACATAAGCGGGGTGGATCGCCCGGCCGACGTCCTGGAACGAGGTGTAGCGCAGCACCCGCACGATCCCGAGGTCGACGTCGACCTCGACGTCGACCACATGGGTGGCGAAGCCGCCCTCGGCGCCGATGGTGTTCGACTGCGTGCCGGAGCCGATCGGGCCGCCGGTGGCGTTCGCCTTGGCGCCGAGCTCGGCCAGGGTCATCGACGGGAAGTTGCCGCTGTGCTCGCCGATCGGGCGGGCCTCGCCGTTCTCCCACACCACCTGGTCGGGGGCGATGCCCCAGATCTGGGCGGCACGGCCCTTCAACTGCTCGATCACCTTTTCGGTCGACTCGGTGACCACCATGGCCGAGGCGAACAGCACGCGGCTGCCGCCGGTCAGGTTGCTGTAGCCGATGGTGGCGGTGTCGCCGATCAGCACCGAGACCCGGTTGTAGTCGATGCCCAGCAGCTCGGCGGTGATGTTGGCGATCGAGGCGCGCGAGCCGCCGATGTCCGGGTGGCCGGTGGTCACCACGACGTTGCCGTCCTCGGTGATGTTGACCTGCGCGCTGGACTCGCCACCGGCGTTGAACCAGTAGCCGCTGGCGACGCCGCGGCCCTGGAACTTGCCGAGCGGAACGGCGTAATGCGGGTGCTTCTGCGCCGCCTCGATGGTCTCGGCGTAGCCGATGCGCGGCAGCACCGGGCCGTAGGCCAGCTTGGTGCCCTCGCGCGCCGCGTTCTTCAGGCGGAACGCCAGCGGGTCCATGCCGATAGCCTCGGCGACCTCGTCGAGCACGCACTCCGCCGCGTAGGCGCCGATCGGCGCGCCCGGTGCGCGGTAGGCCGCGACCTTGGAGCGGTTGGAGACCACGTCGTAGCCGAGCGCGTACACGTTCTTGATGTCGTAGGGCGCGAAGGCGCAGCCGGCGGCCCCGCGGATCGGCGAACCCGGCAGGCAACCGGCCTGCAGGTACCACACGCCCTGGGCGGCGGTGATGGTGCCGTCCTTCTTGGCGCCGATCTTCACCGTGCTCTTGGAGCCGGAGGTCGGGCCGGTCGCCCGCATCACTTCCTCGCGGCTCATGACCATCTTCACCGGCTTGCCGGACTTGCGGGCCAGGATCGCCGCCACCGGCTCCAGGTAGCAGATGGTCTTGCCGCCGAAGCCGCCGCCGATCTCGGCCGGGATTGCCCGGATCTTGCTCTGCGGGATGCCGGTCAGGAACGACGTCATGGCACGGACCATGAACTGGC
>CAYNFA010000875.1:0-1772 GCA_964396345.1 uncultured Thalassobaculum sp. | reverse complement strand
CGGCGACCGCGCGGCTTGATCCAGCCCGCCTCCAGCAGCGTGTCGCGCGTCCCTTTCGACAGCGCCACCCCTCGAATCTCCTCGACTTCCGCCCGGGTCACCGGCTGGTGGTAGGCGATGATCGCCAGAGTCTCGACCGCCGCCCGCGACAGTTTGCGCCGCACCGGCTGCTCGGTCCGCAGCATCCCGCCGAGATCCGGCGCGGTCCGGAAGCTCCACCGCGTGCCGCTCTGGACGAGGTTCACCCCCCGCTCGGCGTAGCTCTCGGCGAGGTCGGCGAGAATGGCGTCGAGATCGATCGGCTCGGGTACCCGCTGGCGCAGCAGCGTCTCCTCCACCGGGTCGGCGCTGGCAAACAGCACGGCTTCCACGAACCGGATCCAGCGCCGCCGCTCCTCCGTCGCCAGGAGGTCGGGAATGTCGGCCGCGGCGCCGGTCATGGCTGGTTCCCGGTGTGCGACCGCAGCCAGATCGGCCCGAAGGTCCCGTCCTGGCGGATCTGCGCCTGGCCATCCTTCACCAGTTGCAGGCTGGCGACGAAGGTCGAGGCCACCGCCGATCGCAGCAGCAGCGAGCCCTTCAAAAACTCCGGCAGAAAGCTGAACAGGGTGCGCCACTCCGGAACCTTCCCGACCAGGGCGCGCAGCCGCTCGATCGCGTCCTCGACGGCGTACAGCTCGGTGGCCGCGATCGTCAGGGTCTGGCCCTGCTCGCGCACCTTGTGGTCGCCATAGGCGCGCAGAAGGTCGTAGAGGGTCACATCGTAGACCGCGCGGAATCGCGCTGACAGGTTCTCGGGCGACCCGCGGGCGAACACATCGGCCCCGAGCTGCGGGAGCGCCATCAGCCGGCGACCGGCATCCTGCATCGCCTCAAGCCTCTGAAGCTGGAAGCGCAGCGCCTCGGCGAGTGCGGCCGGATCCTGCTCCTCGTCCTCGGTCGCGTCGGCGGGCAGCAGCAGCCGCGACTTCAGGTAGGCCAGCCAGGCCGCCATCACCAGGTAGTCGGCCGCCAGCTCGAGGTTGAGAACCTGCGCTTCCCGGATGAACACCAGGTACTGCTCGGCCAGTTGCAGGATCGAGATCTGCGTGAGGTCAACCTTCTGGTCACGCGCCAGGGTCAGCAGCACGTCGATCGGTCCCTCGAAGCCGTCGAGGTTGAGGAACAGCGATAGCTGGACCGGCTCGCGCCGCCGGTACTCCGGCTGCGGGCTCTCGAACGAGTCGTGGGTCGCCAATGCTCCGTCCGCGGCTCAGTGACCGGTGACCGCCATGATCGCCGAGGCAAGCGTGTCGACCGGCCCCCAGATCAGCACGCGCGCCACATCCAATGTAACCCCGACCTGGGCTGCCAAGAAGGGCACCAGGAACAGCACCAGGATGACCAGCAGCAGTCCCGCCCGTTCCAGCTTCGCCACCCGCCACGCCAGCGCGTCCGGCAGCAGCGAGACCAGAACCCGCCCACCATCAAGGGGCGGAATCGGCAGCATGTTGAAGACCGCCAGCACCAGGTTCAGGAGGAACAGGTTGCGCAGGTTCTCCACCAGCCAGTCCTCGGCCGCGCTCGGCGCCAGATCGACGACGTGGAAGAGCAGAGCCGCGATGGTTGCCAGCAGCAGGTTCGACGCCGGGCCGGCGAGCGCGACCAGCGCCATATCGCGGCGCGGGTTGTTCAGGCGGGAGAAGTTGACCGGCACCGGCTTGGCGTACCCGAACAGGAACGGTGCCTTCATGATCAGCAGCAGAGCCGGCAGGATCAGGGTGCCGAAAAGG
>CAYNFA010000874.1:0-1777 GCA_964396345.1 uncultured Thalassobaculum sp. | reverse complement strand
GAAAATTGAAACGACTCCGCCTTATCCATGAAATCCCGCCCGGCCCTCGCGATTTTGCAGCCAAGCCCACTTTTCAAGTGAATTTTGATCCTGGATGGTGAAAAATGATACCATTATAGGATTTGTGTGAACATCGATCATCATCAACGCCGTTTAAAGGCAGAGCTCGCTGGTGATACAGCGCTACCCGCCGGACGTCCGAACCTCGAGGGGATAGCCGGAGCGGCTTGCGAAAAGCGAAACGCCCCGGCCTTGCGGCCGGGGCGTTTCGCGTTCCAATCCGTGATGGTGCGGTCGAGAAGACTCGAACTTCCACCCCATTTCTGGGACAGCGACCTCAACGCTGCGCGTCTACCAATTCCGCCACGACCGCACTATGTTCGCCACGGAGAGCCACGGGGTCGCCCCCGAGGCAGGCGTGAGGGATTATCAGAACCCTCCCGACCGATCAAGGCCGTTCGCCGACCGGAGAGCGCATGTCGACCGCCGTCCTGCCGCCCCTGCCGGCGACCGATGCCGACGCGCCGGAATGGCGGGTCG
Organism: uncultured Thalassobaculum sp.; assembly: GCA_964396345.1. Lineage (GTDB taxonomy): Bacteria > Pseudomonadota > Alphaproteobacteria > Thalassobaculales > Thalassobaculaceae > Thalassobaculum_A. The sequence goes on along the minus strand of CAYNFA010000874.1, from coordinate 1,237 downwards.
AGCCGGGGCTCCTGGACTACGACCGGGCGGTCGCGTTCATGGAGGCGCGGGCCGAGGCGATCCACGCCGGCTGCGCCCGCGAGCTGGTCTGGCTGGTCGAGCACCCGCCGCTCTACACCGCCGGCACCAGCGCCCGGGCCGAGGACCTGCTGCAGCCCGACCGCTTTCCGGTCCACCGCACCGGCCGCGGCGGCGAGTTCACCTACCACGGCCCGGGCCAGCGCGTGGCCTACGCCATGCTCGACCTGAAGCGCCGCGAGCCGGATGTGCGGGCCTATGTGGGCGCGCTCGAGGCGTGGCTGATCGCGGCGCTGGAGCGCCTCGGGGTCCGCGGCGAGCGCCGCGAGGGACGGGTCGGCATCTGGGTGCGCCGCACCGACCGCAACCAGCCCGGCCGCGAGGACAAGATCGCGGCCATCGGCGTGCGGGTGCGGCGCTGGGTGACGTTCCACGGCATCGCCCTGAACGTCGAGCCGGACCTCGGGCATTTCGAGGGCATCGTGCCGTGCGGCATCAGCGGCCACGGCGTCACCAGCCTGGTCGACCTCGGCCACCCGGCGACGCTGGCCGACGCCGACGTGGCGCTCAGGGCGGCGTTCGACGAGGTGTTCGGGATCGGAGCGCCGATGGGGCCGCGCCGATAGCTACGCCTTCCCGGCCAGCGCGTCGGCCATCAGCTCGACCGCGCGCCGGGCGTCGCGCTCGAGCCGCGGCTGCTCCAGCGCCAGGTCGCGCGCCGTTATCGCCGGCAGCGGCCCCTCGTGGTGGAGGTAGGCGTTGCGGCGCTCGCGCAGCCAGACATAGTCGCGTCCGAACCGGACGGTGTTGAGGTAGAGGCCGTCGCCGACCGCCTGCTCGACCCGTTCCGACACTTCGCTGTCGATGGCGGTCTGGGCCAGGATCACCGCAGAGACCCAGGCGCCGGCGGCGAACACCCGGCGCAATTCGGTCAACACCGCCTCGGTCTGGCTGCCGACGGGGATCGGTTTGCCGTCGCCGGCCTTGCGCAGCCGCTCGTCGAACCAGCGGACCCGATCGGTCCAGAGACGCGGTGACGGGGGATCGATGTGTGTCATCGGCGGCCTCCGCTGTCTCCCGGCCGGCCACAGCCGCCGGTGTCGGCTCAGACTGTACCGCACTGCGGCAGGCGGTCGCCACGCGGCGGCGCGAATCGCCTCTTCCCGTGCCCGTTCGCGTGCGGAGTCCTGGCTTCCGGGACTTCGCCACCGCGGGAATC
>CAYNFA010000873.1:0-1778 GCA_964396345.1 uncultured Thalassobaculum sp. | reverse complement strand
GGGCCGACGGCGACCGCCGCCCGCTCCAAAAGTCCGGCCAGGGTCTCGCGCGAGGCCGGAGCCGCCAGCAGCGCCGCCGCCAACTCGCCGCGCGGGATCGGCGCCACCCCGGTGACGTGCGCCCACAGCGCCGACGGCGACAGCGACCCGGCGGATTGTCCGTTGGCCAGTCCCGTCGACAGCGCGGCCGTGGTCTCGAGCGCGACGAAGGCGGCCTCCACCAGCGCCCGGTCCGCCGGCCCGCGATCCTTCCAGCTTCCGGTCATGGCGCCGCCCCATAGAGCGCGCGGAAGCGGTCGGCGAAGACCGCGCGGTCGGCCTCGAAGCACGCCGTCCGGCCGGCCGGCGGCAGCGCCGCCTCGACCGCCCCGCGCAGGCGGACCAGCAGGTCGCGGGCCCCGCGCACCGCCGCCGCACCGGCGGCGAACGCGTCGGCGGCGCCCGGGTCCCGCCGTTCCTCGACACCGAAGCCGCGCCGGCTGACGGCCCGCAGGGCGGCGCGCGCCTCGGCGACGGTGGCGGCGGCGCGCTCGCCCGCGATGTCGGGGTCGCCGAGCGCCGCCAGCACGTCCCCGAGCGCGTTGTGGCCGAGCACGGTGTCGCCGGGCGCGGTGTCGCCGGGGGCGTTGTGGCCGGGGGCGGGCGCGTCTTCCGGGCCGCCCGGATCCGATACGGCGAGATCGCGCAGCCGGGAGAGATCGGTGTCCGGCGCGTGCGCCAGCAGTTCGATCGCCGCCTCGGCGCGGCCGGCCTCGAGCAGGGCGGCAAGCGCCGCGAGCGCCAGCCGGCGGAGTTGCAGGTCGAGCTTCTCCCAGTGCTCCAGCCGGCTGTCGTAGCTCTCGCAGTCGGCCAGACCGGCCAGCGCCGCCACTGCCGGTGCCGCGGCCCGCCGGCGGATCGCCTGGGTCAGGCGAGCCTGCGCCGCGCCGAAGGTCTCGACCCGCAGCACCGAGAGCGGCAGTGCCGGGCCCTGCCGGCCGAGGCCGGCGATCAGGTCGAGCGCCTCGGTCTCGCGGCCGGTCAGGAACTTGACCGCCGCGGCCGGCGGCGAGGCCAGTCGGCGCAGCGGGTCGCCGGGCCCGTCATGCGTCTCGACAACCCCCAGCAGCGCGTCCGGATCGATCTCGCCGGCCGCCCGGTCGCCACCGATCGGCGCGGCGGCGTCGAGCGATCGCCGCTCCCTCCCGGCCTGCAGGGCCGTGCGCAGGCGGGCCACCTGCTCGACCGTGGATCGGAACGTCCGGGTCTCGGCCGCGTCTTCGTCGGCCGGGTCGGCCGCGCCGCACCAGAACGCCAGCACGGCGGCGTCGTCGAGGTCGTCTAGGGTGAAGCCATCGCCCCGGGTCGCGGTCAGGAACCGGATCAGCCGGCGGTAGCTGCGCAGCGCCTGGACCGACGGCAGATGGTCCCTGAGGTGGTCGTAAAGCAGGCGCGACAGGGCGTTGGCGTGCGGTCCGGCGGCGCGCAGCGCGAACCGGTCGTCGAGCCAGCCGCGCAGCACGCCGTCGACAGCGCGCCAGCCGAGCAGGGTGATCGCGAACTCGGCGAGCGCCGCCAGGAACGCCATGCGCCCGTAGGTCACCCGGAACGGGCCGTCGGGGTAGCCGATCTCGACACCGTCCTCGACCAGCGCGAACTCGCCGCCGGATTCGTCGCCGAACTCGCCACTAAACGCGCGGGAGCGCCCGGCGGCCCGCTGAATCGCGCCCCGGAACGCCGCCGGACGGGCGACCGGCACCGCGAACAGAACCCCCGGCCAGCCGTGGCGGCCGCCGGCG
>CAYNFA010000872.1:0-1778 GCA_964396345.1 uncultured Thalassobaculum sp. | reverse complement strand
GTGCAGAATGCGACCGTCGTCAGCGCGGGATTCAGGCGAATCGACGGCCGGCGCCCGGCGCGGCTAGCATGGGGTCAGGCTCGGCCCGAGGGAGAGTGCCGTGGTGGATGAGGCAACCTGGCCGCCGCAGGGCCGACGGTTCATTGCGCTGCCGCGCGATACCCCACCCGAGCGTTTCGGGCCGCTGGCCGGGTTCGTCGAAATCTGGCGCGGCAAGTGGCGGGACGGCCGGCTGCCGGGCTGGAGCGCGTTCGACTTCTACGACTTCACCGGCTGGCACGGCTACGTCTACGTCGACGAGGTGGTGTTGCGCGATCCGCTCGACATGCGGTGCCGGCTGTGGGGCAGCCGGCTCGTCGACCTGCTCGGCCACGACGAGACCGGGACCCTGTTCAGCCGCTCGCCGGCGGCGGCCGAACCCGGGCTTCGCGAGGCCAACGAGCGGATCGTCAACGCCGGCATGATCGGGGTCAACATCGGGCGGGCGACCAGCTACGGCCGGCAGTTCGTGTTCACCGTGGTCAAGCTGCCCTGTGCCGAGGACGGTGAGACCGTCGACGCCATCCTGGGGTGCAACCAACCGGACGCGCTGATCGACCTCAGCGGCCTCAGCCCGCCGGAAACTGCTGGGTGATGCAGTGGATGTTGCCGCCGCCGAGCAGGATCTCGCGCGCCGGCACGCCGATCACCGTGCGGTCGGGCAACGCGTCGGCGATGGTCCGCAGCGCCGCCTCGTCGGTGCGCGGGTCGAGCAGCGGCACGATCGCGCGGCCGTTCGCCAGATAGAAGTTGGCGTAGGAGCCGGCCAACCGGTCGCCGGCCCGGCGTGGCTTCGAACCGAGACCTGGCAGCAGGCCGGCGGCCTCGGCCTCGGTCATGCGCAACGGCCCCGGCATCGGCAGCCTTCGGACGTCGAACTCTCGGCCGCGGGCGTCGCGGGTCGAGCGCAGGACCTCCAGCGCCGCCCGCGAGCGCGCGGCCTGCGGGTCGGCCGGGTCGTCCGGCCAGGTCAGCAGCACCAGGCCTGGCGCCGGCAGGTGAAGCAGGTTGTCGACGTGGCCGGTGGTCTCGTCCTCGACCACGCCCTCGGGCAACCAGATCACGGTGCGGGCGCCGGTGTAGTCGACCAGCAGACGCTCCGCCTCGGCCCGGCCGAGACCCGCGTTGCGGCCCCGGCTCAGCACGCACTCGGCGGTGACCAGCAGAGTCCCGTCGCCGTCGCAATGCAGCCCGCCGCCCTCCTGCACCAGCGGGCTGCGGTAGCGCGCCATACCTTCGTGGGCGGCGACGGCGGCCGCCACCCGGTCGTCGTCCGACCAGTCCGGATAAAGGCCGTGCGCCGCACCACCCCAGGCGTTGAAACTCCAGTCGACGGCGCGGCGCTCGCCGCTGGGGCCGACCACCACGCTCGGGCCGACGTCGCGAATCCAGGCGTCGTTCGAGCGCAACGCCAGCACCCGCACGGTTGCCGGCAGGGCGGCACGGGCGCGCTCCAGCCGGTACGGAGGCACCCCGACCGTTACGGCTTCGGTTGCGGCAATGATTTCGGCGACTGCGGCGAACGCCGCCTCCGCCGGGCGGGCGTCGTCGCGCCAGGTGTCGGCGCGGCAGGGCCACAGCATCCAGGTTCCGGCGTGCGGCTCGAATTCGCCGGGCATCCGGAAGCCATCGGCCGCCGGCGTCGACGCCAGCGGTGTCGACGCCGGGGCAGGAGGCGGCCCGACAGCCGGCGTCACGCGCCCCAGACCACGCGCTCGGGGAAGCGCCGCATCAGCACG
>CAYNFA010000871.1:0-1779 GCA_964396345.1 uncultured Thalassobaculum sp. | reverse complement strand
GGCAAGTCGACCTTGCTCAAGGTTATCGTCGGGGAGTTGCAGCCCGATCTCGGCACCGTCGAGCTCAGCGGTCCATTCGGGCGGCCGAACGCCATCGGCTGGGTCCGCCAGGAGGCGCCCGGCGGCACCGAGACCCCGATCGAGCACGTGCTTGCCGCCGACCGCGAGCGCGCCGAGCTGATCGCCGAGGCGGAGACCGCCGCCGATCCGCATCGCATCGCCGAGATCCAGACCCGTCTGACCGACATCGGCGCCCACGCGGCGCCGGCCCGGGCCGCCCGCATCCTCGCCGGTCTCGGTTTCGACGAGGCCATGCAGAACCAGCCGCTGTCGGAGTACTCCGGCGGCTGGCGGATGCGCGTTGCGCTGGCTGGGGTACTGTTTCAGGAGCCTGAACTGCTGCTGCTCGACGAGCCGACCAACCACCTCGACCTGGAGACCACGGTCTGGCTGGAGGGCCACCTCAAGGCCTACCCGAAGACCTTGATCGTGGTCAGCCACGACCGCGACATGCTGAACGAGGTCGTGACCTCGATCCTGCACGTCGAGCAGCTCAGGCTGGCGCAGTACACCGGCAACTACGACACCTTCGAGCGGGTGCGTGAAGCCCGGCTGGCGCTGCTGGACGCGCAGCGGGTCAAGCAGGACGCCCAGCGCAAGCACTTGCAGTCGTTCGTCGACCGCTTCCGCTACAAGGCATCCAAGGCCCGGCAGGCCCAGAGCCGAATCAAGATGCTGGAGAAGATGGAGGTCCTGCCGGCGGCCCTGTCCGACCCCGAGACCCGGTTCAGCTTTCCGACCCCGGACAGCCTGGCGCCGCCGCTTCTGGCGATGGAGAAGGCGACGGTCGGCTACACGCCGGGCAAGCCGGTGCTGCGCCACCTCGACCTCCGCCTCGACCCCGACGACCGGATTGGCCTGCTCGGCTCCAACGGCAATGGCAAGACCACGCTGGCCCGCCTGATCGCTGGCGAACTGGTGTCGGAGGGCGGCGAGATCCACCGGTCGCCGCGCCTGCGGGTCGGTTACGTCGCGCAGCACCACGCCGACGAACTCGACCCGACCGACACCGCCGTGGATCACCTGCAACGGCGCCTGCCCAAGCAGCCGCCGGAGCGCGTTCGAGCCCGGCTCGGCGCGGTCGGCCTGACCCAGGACAAGCAGACGACCCGGGTCGGCGCCCTGTCCGGAGGGGAGAAGGCGCGGCTGTCGCTCGCCCTGGTGATGGCGGAGGACCCGCATGTTCTGGTGCTCGACGAACCGACCAACCACCTGGACATCGACGCCCGGCTGGCGCTGGTGCAGGCTCTCAACGACTTTCCCGGAGCGGTGGTGCTGATCAGCCACGACCGGCGGCTGATGGAACTGACGGTCGACCGGCTGTGGCTGGTTGCCGAAGGTACCGTTAAGGCGTTCGACGGCGACATCGCGGCCTACGCCGAGCGGGTGCGCGATGAGCGCCGCGGCAACTCCCGGCGGACCGACGGGGACGACGGACGCATCAACCGCAAGGACGCGCGACGCCAGGCCGCCGAAAGCCGTCGGCAGAATGTCGAGATTCGCAAGGCCGCCCAGGAGTCCGAGAAGCGGCTTCTGAAGCTGACCGCCGAGCGCGAGGCGCTGGTGGGTCAACTGGGCGACCCGCGCACCTACAACGGCTCGACCGCGGAACTGCAGAAGCTCATCCAGAAGAAGGCGGCCCTGGACGGCCAGATCGCCGATGCCGAGGAGCGTTGGCTCGCGGCGGCCGAGGCGCTGGAGGCGGCGTCCGCCTGAATC
>CAYNFA010000870.1:0-1782 GCA_964396345.1 uncultured Thalassobaculum sp. | reverse complement strand
GTGCTCGACCCGGCGCGGATCGCCGAGCTGAAGGCGGCGCTGCCGGAGCTGCCGGATGCCCGCAAGGCGCGGTTCGCCAGCGAGTACGGCCTGTCGCTGTACGATGCCGCGACCTTGACCGAGGAGCGCGCCACCGCCGACTGGTACGAGGTGGTGGTGAAGGGTGGCGGCGGCAGGCGCGACCCGAAAATCGCCGCCAACTGGGTGACCAGCGAGCTGTTCGGCGCCCTGAACAAGGCCGGCCTCGACCTTGCCGACAGTCCGGTCTCGGCCGACGCGCTGGGCGGGCTGATGGGCCTGCTGGGCGACGGCACGATCTCCGGGCGGATCGCCAAGGACGTGTTCGCCGAGATGTTCGCCACCGGCAATGACGCGGCCACGATCGTCGAGGAGAAGGGCCTGCGCCAGGTCTCCGACACCGGTGAAATCGAGGCGGTCATCGACGCCGTGCTGGCCGAGAACCAGGACAAGGTTGCCGAGTACCGATCCGGCAAGGACAAGCTGTTCGGGTTCTTCGTCGGCCAGACCATGAAGCGGTCGGGCGGCAAGGCAAACCCCGGCATGGTCAACGACCTTCTGAAGGCCAAGCTGGCGGGCTAGGACGGATCGAGACCCGGCTCTCGCAATGCGGTAGTCTGGCGTTGGATGCGATCGGGGAACGAGATCATGCGCCAGTCGGTTCGCGCGGCCTTGGCCGCGGTGGTCATCGTCGCTGCGTCCGGAGCGGCGCTCGCGGGCGAGAACCGAGTGGTGCAGTCGGGCCGGACGTTCGAGCCGGAGGCCCTGACGGTGAAGGCCGGCGACGGCCTGACCTTCGTCAACAGCGACGTATACGATCACAACGTCTACTCGGACTCCCCGGGCAACGTCTTCAACCTCGGCATCCAGGCACCCGGGCAGACCAACGGCGTCACCCTGGCGACCCCTGGCACGGTCGAGGTGCGATGCCGGATCCATCCGAAGATGAAGCTCGTCGTGAGAGTCGAGTAGCGGCGGCGCGCGGTCGGCGGGCATGTCCATCCGGATCAAGCTGCTCGGCGCCTTCCTGATCGCGGTGTTCGCGGCGGCGGCGCTGGCAGCGGTGGCGCTGGTCGCGACCTGGTCGCTCGCCGATCTCGCACAGCGCCTGTACGACCAGCCGCTGCAGGCTGTCAGCCACGCCCGCTCGGCCGAGACCGCGTTCGCGATCCTGCAGCGCGCCGGGCCCGGCGACGAGCGCGAGCAGCGCTGGGAGCAACTGGTCTCCGACCTGGAGGTGGTCGCCGCGCGCTCGCCGTCCGACGCCATGCGTGGCCTCGTCGCGACCATTCGGGCGGACGCCGAGGCGTGGCGGGCCGCGCCGGAGGGTGCCGCTGACGGGCTGGCCGTCGGCATCCGCGAGAACCTGGAGATCCTGGTCGAGGCGGCGGCCTCCGGCGGCTACCGCTTCTGGCTGGAGGCCGAGCGGCTGATCGAGCAGACCAAGGCCTTCACGCTGGCGGTGGTCGCCGGCGTGGCGCTGGCGGCGCTGGCGGTCGCGGCCTGGATGATCCAGACCATCGTGCGGCCGCTCGGGCGCATGGAGCGGGCGATGACTGCGCTGGCCGGTGGCACCAGGGAGGTGACGGTGCCGGATCTCGCGGCCGGCGCGACGAGGTCGGGGCCATGGCGGCGGCGTTGGCGGTGTTCAAGCACGCCATGGCCGAGGTTCGCGACGCCAAGGAGCGGGCGGAGGCGGCGACCCGGGCCAAGTCCGAGTTCCTGGCGATGATGAGCCATGAGATCCGCACGCCGATGAACGGC
>CAYNFA010000869.1:0-1786 GCA_964396345.1 uncultured Thalassobaculum sp. | reverse complement strand
GCAGCGTCAGTCTGACCCATGCATTGATCCCCTACGTCTCGCCTTCGTTGCGCCGGCCCAGCTTCTTGATGGCTGCGACCTGCCGCCGAAAATCCCGGATCGGAACAGCCGGTGCTCCGCCCACGACCGCACCCGCCGGAACGCCACGGTTCACGCCCGACATCGCGGCGATCTGGACGCCACTGCCGATCTCGATGTGCCCGGCGATCCCAACCTGACCGCCCACCACCACCCTGTCACCCAGGCGAGTGCTGCCCGAAATCCCGACCTGGGCGACGATGATGCATCCGCGCCCGATCACAACGTTGTGGCCTATCTGCACGAGATTATCAATCATGGTGCCGCGGCCGATCACCGTGTCCGGGCCGCTGCCGCGGTCGATCGTAGAGTTGGCACCGACCTCCACATCGTCTTCGACGATCACCCGGCCAAGCTGCGGCACCAGGAACGGGCCATCGGCATCCATGTCGAAGCCGAAGCCGGGTTGCCCAATTCGGACACCCGGGTAGAGGAACACCCGGGCGCCGATGATGGCGTGGCTGATCGATGCGCCCGCGCCGATCCGCGTGCCCTCGCCGATCTCGACAGCCTCGCCGATCACTGCGTTCTGACCAATTTCCGCCCGAGCGCCGATCCGCGCACCAGCCCCGATCACCGCGCCCGCCGCGACACACACACCGTCCGCAAGCTCAGCGGTACCGTCGACGACAGCGCTCGGATGCACCCCGCGCAACGCCGGCGCTGCCGGGAAAAAGGCATGACCGATCCGCGCGAAATTCCGCCGGGGACGCTGGGTGATCAGCAGCGCCATCCCGGGCGGTGCCTGGTCGACGAACTCTGGGGCAACCAAGCAGGCCCCGGCCCGGGAGGTGCGGAAATCCGCTACGTACCGCCGGTTCTCGAGGAAGCTGATGTCCGCGGGTCCGGCGGAGCCGAGGGCAGCGAGGTCGTCGACCTTGAAAGTCGGATCGGCGCCAACCGCCAGCTCGGCGCCGGTGATGTTGGCCAGATCGCTGAGCGAGAATGGCCCCTTGGACTGAAAGAACTTGGAATCGGTCATTGATCGGATCCTATCGCAGGGCCGGCAGTTCGACCTTCACCGACGGCAGCCGATCGTTGAGGCGCTGCAGCGTCTCGTCCGAGATGTCCAGGGACTTCTCCGCGATCACGATCTGACTCTTGAACAACACGAGCTTGATGCCGCGCGCCTCGGAAATCTCGGCAACCACCGAAACCAGAGCTTGGCGAACCTCGTTCATCGCCATCGCGAACGTCTCGTCGAGTTCACGCTTGCGCATCTGGACCTGCCGCTGAACCTCGGCGACCTGGGACTGGAACTCCCGAACCTTCTGCTGGTACTGCTCGGCGGACAGTTCCGGGCGCTGCTGGGCCAGATCCTGCTCGGCGGCACGCAACCGCCTCTCCTCCGAAGAGACCTGATCCTGATAGGCGGCCCGCCGGTTCTCGATCTGATCCTGGATCGACTTTGCGGCCTTGGCGGCGCGCATGATCCCCTGCATGTCGACCACCGCGATGGCCAACTCCTCCGACCGGGCCGGCGCGGTCGTCTGCGCCAAGGCGGACACAACCGGCAAGGTCCCTGAAACCAATGTCAGGGCCGCCAGCGCGCATAGGGCGGCGCGTGTCGGCATGATCGGCCTCCTAGAAGCGGGTGCCGAAGCTGAACCGGAACAGTTCGGTCTCGTCGAAATCTTCCTTGAGAACGGCCTCGGCGGCGTCCACGCGAATCCGGCCGAACGGAGTGACGAACTCCACCCCGACGCCG
>CAYNFA010000868.1:0-1787 GCA_964396345.1 uncultured Thalassobaculum sp. | reverse complement strand
ACTACGAGGTCGGGCAGATCCTGGAGACCCACCTCGGGTGGGCCGCCGCCGGCCTCGGCCGTCAGATCCGGCACATGCTGGAGTCGATGGGCGAGAACCCGCGGGTCGAGGAGCTCCGGGGCAAGCTGAAGGACATCTACGAGGAGCCGCAGTACGACGAGCGGGTCAAGCCGCTCGGCGACGACGAGGTGGTCGAGCTGGCCCGCAACCTGACCCGCGGCGTCCCGATGGCCACCCCGGTGTTCGACGGCGCCCGCGAGGAGGACATCGTCGGCATGCTGGAGCGCGCCGGCCTGAACTCCTCCGGCCAGGTCGATCTGTGGGACGGCCGGACCGGCGAGCAGTTCGACCGCCAGGTCACCGTCGGCTACATCTACATGCTGAAGCTGCACCACCTGGTGGATGACAAGATCCACGCCCGCTCGATCGGCCCGTACAGCCTGGTCACCCAGCAGCCGCTGGGCGGCAAGGCCCAGTTCGGCGGTCAGCGCTTCGGCGAGATGGAGGTCTGGGCGTTGGAGGCCTACGGGGCTGCCTACACCCTGCAGGAGATGCTGACGGTGAAGTCGGACGACGTGTCCGGCCGGACCAAGGTCTACGAGGCGATCGTCCGCGGCGACGACAACTTCGAGGCCGGCATCCCGGAATCCTTCAACGTGCTGGTCAAGGAACTGCGTTCGCTCGGCCTCAACGTCGAGCTGAACCAGGAGGAGTACTGATGCCCCCGGCCGCGCGGTAATCGCATCACCGGGGTGTAATCGTCGGTCCTCCAGACCGATATGGGTCCTGGGAGCGTTCCCAGGACCCGCAACGGCGCTCAGGCGCGAGGAGTTGCTTCGATGAACGAGTTGGTGAACATCTTCGGCCAGCCGACCGGGCCTCAGAGCTTCGACAGTATCCAGATCGCGATCGCGTCGCCGGAGCGCATCCGCTCCTGGTCGTACGGCGAGATCAAGAAACCGGAGACCATCAACTACCGGACCTTCAAGCCGGAGCGGGACGGCCTGTTCTGCGCCCGGATCTTCGGCCCGATCAAGGATTACGAGTGCTTGTGCGGCAAGTACAAGCGCATGAAGTATCGCGGCATCATCTGCGAGAAGTGCGGTGTCGAGGTGACGCTGTCGAAGGTCCGGCGCGAGCGCATGGGCCACATCGAGCTGGCGTCGCCGGTGGCGCACATCTGGTTCCTGAAGTCGCTGCCGAGCCGGATCGGCCTGCTGCTCGACATGACGCTGAAGGACCTCGAGCGGGTCCTGTATTTCGAGAATTTCGTGGTCATCGACCCGCTCCTGTCGCCGCTCAAGGAGAAGCAGCTGCTCTCCGAGGACGAGTACTACAGCGCGCAGGACGAGTACGGTGAGGACGCGTTCCACGCCCTGATCGGCGCCGAGGCGCTGAAGGAGATGCTGTCCAAGCTCGACCTCGATCAGGAGAAGATCAAGGTCCGCGAGGAACTGCGCGAGACCGGCTCCGAGGCCAAGCGCAAGAAGTACGTCAAGCGGCTCAAGATCATCGAGGCCTTCCAGGAATCCGGATCCCGGCCGGAGTGGATGATCCTCGACGTCGTCCCGGTGATCCCGCCCGAGCTGCGCCCGCTGGTGCCGCTGGACGGCGGCCGGTTCGCGACCTCGGACCTGAACGACCTGTACCGCCGGGTGATCAACCGCAACAACCGGCTGAAGCGGCTGATCGAGCTGCGCGCCCCGGACATCATCGTGCGCAACGAGAAGCGCATGCTGCAGGAGGCGGTCGACGCGCTGTTCGACAACGGCCGTCGCGGCCGGGTC
>CAYNFA010000867.1:0-1792 GCA_964396345.1 uncultured Thalassobaculum sp. | reverse complement strand
TGCGCGTCCAGCCCGACCTCGACACCGACCTGCAGGCCGTTGTCGAGCGTGACGTCGCCCCCGAACAGCAGGGTGGCGTCGGTCTTGATGTCGAAGCCGGTGAAGTCGCCGCCGACCGCGCCGTCGTTGTCGGCGTAGCCGAAGTATTGGATGTACTCGCCGCCGATCTGCATCTGCAGACGCTCCGCGGCGAGCGTCGGAGAGGCGGCGGTGCCGGCGAGCAAGGCGCTCAAGAGGGCGAGGCTACGGGATCTCATGGGTGCGCGACCTGGTTCCGTTGCGGGAGGCAGCCAAACAAAACGCGCCGGCGGCTGCCGACGCGGTCAATCAATGCACGGACAGGGAGGCCGGAACGGCGTCCCTGATGTCTGGATGCTTCCCCACGGCGCGCCGCGATTCGTAGTCGGGGCGCATTGGTACCCTCAGACCGCGAATCTGAAGGGCGCGGGCGATCTCCGCAACAAGTTCCTTGGCAAGCCGCGCGGAAGCCGGCGGCAGCCACCCGCGCAGCGTGCCCAGGCTGCGGTCCGGACGACCGCCCTGCTCGAACGCGACGGCCGCGAGCAGGTCGCGTTCGCCGTCGCCGACCGTCGCGCAGTGGCTGCACCGCACATCCCGGGCCGCGGTGGCGGTGTCGAGGGTGATCGCCAGGATCGCGGCCAGCGGCCGGACCACGCACGCGACACCGCCGGAGCCGAACCCGGCGGTCAGGAGCGGGATCGGATCTGTGCCCGCCTTCAGGCATGACACCCAGTGCCGCATCCCCCACACCAGCAGGGCCTCGGCGGTGGTGAGCGCGTGCACCGGCAAGGCAACGGTGTCGCGCCCGTCAGCCACCGATCGGTTCCAGTTCGCCCGCTTGCCGTTCATGCCCAGCCTCCAGCGCCAACTCGCACAGGAGGCCTTTTTATTGTTATTGCGAGTCGTTTTCAATAATTAAACATGCCGGAGTCGACCACCGACCGCCCCCCCTTCCGGCGCGCGGGGTCCGTTCGATCTGCTACGCTGCGCTGACGCAGTGCGCCGCGAACGCGCCCAGGCACCGACACCCGGAGACCCGACATGAAGCTGAGCGACTTCCGCGTCCTGACCTTCGACTGCTACGGCACGCTCATCGACTGGGAGAGCGGCATCCACAACGGTCTGCAGCCGCTGGTCGCCAAGGGCGGCGTCGATCGGCCGCGCGATCGGGTGCTGGAGGCCTTCGCCCGGCACGAATCGGCGCAGCAGGCCGAGACCCCGGCGATGATCTATTCCGAGCTGCTGGCCGCGGTCCACCACCGGCTTGCCGAAGAATGGGGGATACCGGTGACGCCGGCCGAGAACGCGCGGTTCGGCGCCTCGGTCCCGCACTGGCCGGCGTTCGACGATTCCGCGCCGGCGCTGCGCTACCTCAAGGACCACTACGAACTGGTGATCCTCTCGAACGTCGACCGCGAGAGCTTCGCCGGCAGCAACGCCCGGCTCGGCGTGACGTTCGACGCCGTCTACACCGCCCAGGACATCGGCTCCTACAAGCCCGACCCCGCCAATTTCGAGTACATGCTGACCCAGCTGGCCAAGCGCGGGCGCGGCAAGGGCGCCATCCTGCACACCGCCCAGAGCCTGTTCCACGACCACGGGCCGGCCAAGCGCGTCGGCCTCGCCTCGGCCTGGATCGACCGCCGCCAGGACCGCGGCGGCGGCTGGGGTGCCACCATGCCGCCGCCGGAAGGTGCCGGCTACGAGTTCAAGTTCCCGAGCATGGCCGCGATGGTCGAGGCGCACCGCGCCGAGATCGGCGACACCGGCG
>CAYNFA010000866.1:0-1792 GCA_964396345.1 uncultured Thalassobaculum sp. | reverse complement strand
GGTAGCGCTGCAGACGGCTGGCGCCGGTGGCGCGCACCCCGTCGTCCTGCTTGTCGTCGATGTTCTCCAGCGCCTCCGAGAACAGCTTGCCGAGGGTGCCGGTGTCGGTGAAGGCGATCGCCAGGGCGCCGGTCAGCGGGCCGAGCCTGAACGCCCGGATGAAGATCAGCGACCAGATCAGCATGTCGATGCCGCGAAGGAAGTCGAACAGCCGGCGCGTCGCCGCCTGCAGGACGCGTGACGGCGTGAAGTTGGAGGCCGCCAGGAACGCCAGCGGCAGGCCGACGAAGGCCGCGATCATCGTCCCCAGCACCGCCATCATCACGGTCTCGAACAGCGCGATCAGCACCTCGCCGTGCAGCCAGTCCGGGTTGCTCAGGAAACTGTCGAGGATGTAGCGCCAGTTCGGGAGGTCGGCCGACAGGCGGTCGCCGGAGACCGCCAGGGCGGCGAGTTCCCCGGCCGAGTAGGCGGTCAGCTCCGAGCGGAACGGGAAGAAGAAGTTCTCCCAGCCGAAGAAGTAGCGGTGCACCTCGATGCGGGTCCGCGAGACCTGCAGGCGCCGGCCGATGGTCGGCCGCGCGTCGACCTTGGCCGGGTTGAGCTGCAACCAGTCGGGGGCCGGGCCGGAGAGGTCGGTGACGACCTTGCCGCCCTCGATCCGGGCCGCGATGGTGCCGTAGCCCGGCACCTCGAACAGCGCCCCGCGGTCCTCGATGGTCACGGTGTAGCCGTCGCCGAGATCCACCACGGTCCGCCCGCCGTCGGTCGCGACCCAGGCCGGCGGCTGCTGGTAGACCGCCGTGCGTTCGCCCTCGATCGACACCTGGAGGTCGCCGGCGCGCAGGTCCTTGGTGACGTGCACCTTGTGGGCGACCGAATCCAGGCCGAGCAGCACCGCGCGGTCCGGCTGGGCGGTGGCGATCAGGTTGGAGACCCCGAAGGCGTGCAAGGCGTAGGCGAGGTAGAGGGCGACGGCCGCCAGGCCTGCCAGGGCGGCCCAGGAGCGCCGCCTCACCGTCGCCGCCACTGCGCGTCGGCCTGGAAACCGGGCTCGGCCCGGAGCGTGTCCGCGATGGTCATGGACGGGCCCTCACGCCAAGGCCGGCCCGCGGACCAGCCGGTTCCGCGTCGCCGAGGACATATGGTCGATCACCACGATCGACAGGAACAGCAGGACGAACAGCGCGGCGGTCTCGTCGCCGGAGCCCTGGCCCCAGCCGATGGTCCGGCGCAGCTCCGAGCCCATGCCGCCGGCTCGACGATCTCCAAAACCTACCGTCCCATCGCGACTGGTTTCACCCCGGCGGGCGCACCATGGCTCGCGGCCGGCGACAGGCCGGTGTCGGTTGTGTTGCAATTCTGTTGAAATCGGCGCGCGGGCGGTTTGCCGTTGCGCCACGGCCTGCCGTGGCGTGGACTGCTGAGGCGCGTGTCGGGCGGTCGGAAGGAGCGTGACGTGTCGCATGTCCTGGTTACCGGAGGGTCAGGCTTCATCGGCTCGGCGCTGGTCGCGGCACTCGCCGCCCGCGGCGACCGGGTGACCGGCATCGACGTCGCCGTCGGGCCGGGCTTGGCGACGCTCGCCGCGCGCCACGCCGGTGTGACCGCCCATGTCTGCGAGATCACCGAGTGGGAGTAGTTATTCTAGTGTAAGTTATTGATATTAAACAATAATTAACTTACACATTTGTTTCACGTATAAAATTAATCGTTGATTTAATTGAAGTTTTCTCGTACAGTTACACAGAATGTTGCACAAACGTGTGACTACTGAAAATAATAGTAACTC
>CAYNFA010000865.1:0-1794 GCA_964396345.1 uncultured Thalassobaculum sp. | reverse complement strand
ACCAGATCGACCGCGGCTACCGCGACCCGTCGCTGCTCGAGGAGAACTCCGCGCTCGGCCGGATGGTCGAGCCCGAGGAGATCGCCAAGGCGGTCTGCTTCCTGGTCTCGGACGAGGCGTCGGCGATCACCGGGATCGCCCTGCCGGTGGACGTCGGCTATTTCTGCGCCGGGTCGTGGCACCCCTATGGCGGCGTCCGCCGCCGGGAGGCGTGAGCATGCTTCGGCTCGAGGATGTGGTGAAATCGTTCGGCGGCGTCGTCGCCACCAACCACGTCACCCTGGACTTCCCGGAAGGCTCGTTGAGCGCGGTCATCGGCCCGAACGGCGCCGGCAAGACCACGCTGTTCAACCTGATCACCGGCCATCTGGTGCCCAACAGCGGCCGCATCCTGCTCGCCGGCGAGGACATTGTCGGGATGCCGCCGGCGCGCATCGTGCGCAAGGGGATCGGCCGGGCCTTCCAGGTCGCCAGCATCTTCCCGACGCTGACGGTCGAGCAGTCGCTGATGGCGGCGATCGCGTCGCACGTCCACCTGTCGGAGAACCTGCTGACCGCGTTCCCGCCGCGCTCGGTGCGCCAGCGCGCCGACGAGCTGGTGGAACTGCTGGGCATGGCGCCGGTGGCCCGCATGCTGTGCTCGAACATCTCGCACGGCGACCAGAAGCTGCTGGACATCGGTCTGGCGCTCGCGCTGGAGCCGAAGGTGCTGCTGCTCGACGAGCCGACCGCCGGCATGGGGCCGGAGGAGCGCTGGCAGATGATCGGCACCGTGCGCCGCCTGTGGGAGCAGGGCCGGATGACGCTGGTGTTCATCGAACACGACATGGACATCGTCTTCGAGGTCGCCGAGGTGATCCACGTGCTGCGGTACGGCTCGGTGCTGGCGCAGGGAACGGCCGACGAGATCCGCAGCAACCCCGAGGTGATCGAGGCCTATCTCGGCACCGAGGTCGCCCACGATGAGGTGCCGGCATGACCACCGACGTCATCCTCGCCGTCGAGGGCTTGGACGTCTTCTACGGCGCCTCGAAGATCCTGTTCGGCGTCGAGCTGCAGGTGGAGCGCGGCCGCACCCTGGCGCTGCTCGGCCGCAACGGCGCCGGCAAGAGCACGACGCTCAAGGCGATCGCCGGCATCGCGCCGCCGCGCACCGGCACGGTCCGGCTCGGCGGCGTCGACCTGGCGGGCTCGCGTCCCGACATCATCGCCCGCGCCGGCATCGGCTACGTCCCGGAGGATCGCCAGGTCTTCCCGCTCCACAGCGTCGAGGACAACCTGCTGATCGGCGCGAAGAAGGGCCCGCAGGGCCAGGATCACTGGACCCTGGCGACGGTCTACGAGACCTTTCCGATCCTGGCGGGGATGAAGGAGCGCCGCGCCGGGCTGCTGTCGGGCGGCGAGCAGCAGATGCTGACCATCGCCCGCACCCTCATGGGCAACCCGGACGTGCTGCTGCTCGACGAGCCGTCGGAGGGGCTCGCCCCGATCATCGTGCAGGCGATCGCCCAGCTGATCCGCACCCTGCGCAAGATGGGCGTGACCATCGTGCTGGCCGAGCAGAACATGCATTTCTGCCTCGGCATCTCCGAGGACGCGGCGGTCATCGACAAGGGCCACATCGTGTACCGCGACACGATCCAGGGGCTGCGGGCGAATGAGGCGGTGACGAAGCGGTATCTGGCGTTGTAGTCGGGGAAATCTGAGGGGTCGAGCTGCAGCCTAACGGCAGGACTTGACCCGAAGTGGTCGTCGCCGTGTGGGGCTTGAAGCGGTGTTGGGGCTCAAAATCCG
>CAYNFA010000864.1:0-1804 GCA_964396345.1 uncultured Thalassobaculum sp. | reverse complement strand
TCCGGGGCCTACGGCGCGACGGTGGGTTGCCGATGGTGGCGCCGACGGAGCGGCGGGTGGGTCCGGCCCGCGCTGCGCTTGGCCGGGATGACGACGGCAGGGGGAGGCGCTCCAACTCAGCGCCGGGCGAGCGCCCGCTCCAGGTAGTCGAGGCGGTCCTGGCCGTAGAACGGCTCATCGTCCAGGTAGTAGGTGGGGGCGCCGATCACCCCGCGCACGATCGCTTCCTGGCAGTTGCGGGCCAACTCGGCCTGCACCCCGGCGGTCATCGCCTCCTCGATCAGCGCGTCGGGAACCGCGAAGCCGGCCGACCGGCAAAGCTCGACGACGACGGATGCGTCGGCGATATCCCGGTCGTCGCGCCACAGCGCCTGCAGCACCCGCAGGCTAAGGTCGTCGATATCCCCTGGCTCGCCTCGGGCGACGGCGCGCTGGCCGGCGATGACGATGCCGGAGGGCAACTCGACCGGGCCCATGTGGTGGACCGGCTCGCGCAGCAGCGGCACGCCGAGCTGCTCGGCGCACCGCAGGGCGTCGCGCATCGAGTAGTTCCGGAGCATGGTCGGCCGCTCCCCGAACGGCAGCCCACCGATCGCCGGCATGGTAACCGACAGCATGATCGGCCGATGCAGGATCCGACGTCCGTGCGCCTTTGCCAGCGCGTTAAGCCGCGCTGCTCCAAGATAGGTGAAATTGGATCGGGTCGAGTAGTAGTAGTCGATGGTCTTCACGGGCGCCGACTCCGGTGAATGGAAACGTTGGACGCTACGACGCCGACCGAACGCGCGCCAGCCGGCCCGCGACCACGTTCCCGTGACCTGAGCGCTATCCCTGCTTCTGGACCTTTGCCCAGGTGTCGCGCAGGCCAACGGTGCGGTTGAACACCGGCTTGCCAGGCGCCGAATCGCGGTCGCGGCAGAAATAGCCGAGCCGCTCGAACTGCACTGGCTCGGGGTCGTTGCCCTCGGCCAGCGCCGGCTCCACCAGGGCGCCGGACAGCACCTCGAGCGAGCCCGCGTTGAGGTCGGAGAAGATGTCGCCGCTCTCCGAACCCGGGATCGGGCTGGAGAACAGGTGGTCGTACAGCCTGACCTCGGCCGGCACCGCGTCGGCCGCCGACAGCCAGTGCAGGGTGCCGCGGACCTTGCGGCCGTCCGGCGAGTCGCCGCCGCGAGTCGCCGGGTCGTAGGTGCAGCGCAGTTCCACCACGGTGCCGGCGTCGTCTTTCACCACGCCGGTGCAGGTCACGAAATAGGCGTAGCGCAGCCGTACCTCCTGGCCGGGGGTCAGCCGGAAGAACTTCTTCGGCGCGTCCTCCATGAAGTCGTCCTGCTCGACCCACAACTCGCGGCCGAAGCGGATGGTCCGCGACCCCGCCTCGGGATCCTCGGGGTTGTTGACCGCCTCCAATTCCTCGACCCGGCCCTCGGGCCAGTTCTCGATCACCACCTTGAGCGGGCGCAGCACCGCCATCCGACGGGCCGCGACCTTGTTCAGCAGGTCCCGGATCGAGAACTCGAACATCCCGAAATCGACCAGGCTGTTGGCGCGCGCCATGCCGATCCGCCGGATGAAGTCGCGCAGCGCCGCCGGCGGCACGCCGCGGCGCCGTATCCCGGCCAGGGTCGGCATCCGCGGGTCGTCCCAGCCGTTGACATGGCCGTCGCGCACCAGGGTGGTGAGCACCCGCTTCGACAGCACCGTGTGGGTCAGGTTCAGGCGCGCGACCGCGCACAGCCGCTGCCGCGCCGGCACCGGCAGGTTCTCGATGAACCAGTCGTAGAGCGGGCGGTGGTCCTCGAAC
>CAYNFA010000863.1:0-1808 GCA_964396345.1 uncultured Thalassobaculum sp. | reverse complement strand
ACAACCGCCGGGCGACGTAGTTGGCGTTCAGGATGGCCATCCGGGTGGCCCGGGTCAGGCCTTCGGCTCCCATCATGCGGATGTAGGCCCAGCTGATCGGCAGGATGCCGGCCGAGCCCCAGGGTGCGGCCGACACCGCGCCGATCGCGGTGTCCAGGCTGTCGATCTCGGCGTGGCCGGGCAGGTACGGCACCAGGTGTTCGGCGACCCCGATCGGGCCGACGCCGGGGCCGCCGCCGCCGTGCGGGATGCAGAAGGTCTTGTGCAGGTTCATGTGGCTGACGTCGGAGCCGAGTTCCTGCAACGACACCAGCCCGACCAGCGCGTTCAGGTTGGCGCCGTCGGTGTACACCTGCCCGCCGTGCTCGTGGACGATCCGGCAGATCTCCTTCACCCGCTCCTCGAACACCCCGTGGGTCGAAGGGTAGGTGATCATCAGCGCCGCCAGCTTGTCGGAATGCAGTTCCGCTTTTGCCTTCAGGTCGCCGACGTCGACGTTGCCCTTGGCGTCGCAGGCCACCACCACCACCCGCATGCCGGCCATGGCGGCCGAGGCGGGGTTGGTGCCGTGCGCCGAGGACGGGATCAGGCAGACGTCGCGATGGCCCTCGCCGCGGGCCAGGTGGTAGGCGCGGATCACCAGCAGGCCGGCGTACTCGCCCTGGGCGCCGGAGTTCGGCTGCACCGACACCGCGGCGTAGCCGGTGCTGGCGGCGAGCATGCGCTCCAGGTCGCTGATCAGGCGGTGGTAGCCGGTGGTCTGGTCCGCCGGCGCGAATGGATGGATGTTGGCGAAGCCGGGCCACGTGATCGGGATCATCTCGGCGGTGGCGTTCAGCTTCATGGTGCACGAGCCGAGGGGGATCATCGAGCGGTCGAGCGCGATGTCCTTGTCGGAGAGCCGGCGCAGGTAGCGCAGCATCTCGGTTTCCGAGCGGTGCAGGTGGAACACCGGGTGGGTCATGAAGGCCGACGCGCGCATCAGATCCGCGGGCATCGCGTCGGCGACACTCGCCTCGATGGCGTCGAAGTCGAACTCCGCCTCGGAACCCTGGCGGAAGCAGGTCCACAGCTTCTCTACGGTCGCCCGCCCGCAGGTCTCGTCCAGCGAGACCGCGACGCCGTCGTCCTCGAGGCGCAGGTTCAGTCCCTCGACCCGGGCCGCCTCCCAGATCGACGCGCCCCAGTCCTTGGTCAGCACGGTAACGGTATCGAAGAAGCTGTCGCTGTCGAGCTCATAGCCGAGCCGGCGCAGCCCCTCGGCCAGCACCGCGGTCAGGCGGTGGACACGGCGCGCGATCCGGATCAGGCCGTCCGGTCCGTGATAGACCCCGTACATCGAAGCGATGACCGCCAGCAGCACCTGGGCGGTGCAGATGTTTGAGGTCGCCTTCTCGCGTCGGATGTGCTGCTCGCGGGTCTGCAGCGCGAGCCGGTAGGCCGGCCGCCCGTTGGCGTCGATCGAGACGCCGACCAGACGTCCGGGCATGGACCGCTTGTGGGCATCGCGGGTCGCCATGTAGGCCGCGTGTGGGCCGCCGTAGCCGAGCGGCACGCCGAAGCGCTGGGTGGTGCCGACCACCACGTCGGCGCCCCACTCGCCCGGCGGCGTCAGCAGCGTTAGCGCCAGCGGGTCGGCGGCGACCACCACCATGGCGTCGTTGCCGTGCGCACGACCGACGATGTCGGCGTAGTGGTGCACTCCACCCCGGCTGGCCGGGTACTGCAGCAGGAACCCGAAGGCGTCGGCCGGCAGTCCGGCGCACTCGTCGCCAACCACCACCTCGATGCCCATCGGCTCGGCCCGG
>CAYNFA010000862.1:0-1814 GCA_964396345.1 uncultured Thalassobaculum sp. | reverse complement strand
TGTGCAATGCTGTGCCAGGCATAAAGAAGATCCGTGATCTTCTTGTCCTCGGGAAACCGTTTGCCCGGGGCTGAAGGCACCACGAAGCGCCGCTCGGGGTTGGCGCGGATAATCTGCTCCGCCCTGCGGATACAGTCGACGTCAGCGAGTGAACTGCCGCCGAACTTGCAGGTAATTGCGCTCATGATTCTTACTTCCATCCTTTGCTCAGCAAAACTTGTCTGCACTACGGGCAAATGATCTCGCCAATCGCTTCGAGGCGCTACTGCAACTGCGTCGTTATCCAGCGCGCGATGTCGTTGTACGTCACGAACAGCAACAGGCCCACGATCATTACCAGACCCACCTGTTGAATCCGTTCGAGGATCCTCATGTCGATCGGCTTGCCGCGCACCCCTTCGATGCCTAAGTAAAGCAACATGCCGCCGTCAAGCACCGGAAGCGGCAGCAGGTTGAACACGCACAGGTTGGCGCTGATGAAGGCCGTCATTCGGAACAGCCACCAGTAACCCGCCTGGGCCGCGGCGGTGGTGATCTGGTAGATCATCACCGGTCCGCCCACATCCTTGACGCTGAGGTTGCCCGTCACCAACATGGCCACGGTACGCACGGTGCGCGCCAGCGCCTGGTAGCCCAGCCTGAAGGCTTCAGGCACGACCTGAAGACCTTCCACCCGATGGAAAATCATCTTTGTGCCGAACCGCACCCCAACCACACCCACGGGCGTCAGCTCCAAGGAGGCCGTGCGGACCTCCTCGTCACGCACCAATCCCTTCATCACGGCCGGTCGGCGCAGTTGCAGATCCACCATCTCCCCGGCGCGGGTATTCTCGATCTCATCCAGTAAGGCCATGGTGGCAGGCTGGCCGTCAATCTGCTCGATCAGGTCGCCCACCAGGAGGGTCTTGTCCTCGGTCAACGCCGTGGGAGCCGCCAGTATCACCGGCATGGCCTGTTCGGGGTCATCGACTTCCACCTTGCCTGACGGCGCAAAGATGACATCGACGAACCGGCCAATGGATCTCGGCGCGACCTCGAACGGTAGCTTCTCGCCGCTACGATCCACCTCGATCGCCAGGGGGGCGCCGCTGGGCCAACTCTCGACAATCTTGCGGAATGAGCGCATATCGACCAGGCGTCCATTGGCCCGGACAATAATGTCTTCCGCTTGCAGACCACTCGCCTCAGCCGGACTGTCCGGCACGATCTCGCCAATCAGCGCGGTCTCAAACGTCGATACCCCGAAACGCACATGTTCGCCGTCCGCCATTTCCTCCGGGCGGGCCAGGGACAGGTAGGTCGTCGTCGAACCGTCCAGGACCGTGCGCTCGATAACGACCCGCATCGGCTCGCCGCTGCTGAGCACCGCACTGATGGCCACATCCATGATGCTCTCGACCGCCTCGCCGTTGATCGACACGATGCGGTCGCCCGTTTCCCAACCGACCGCCGCCGGCTCCGCGGCCAAGTCCACGTCCCCGGCGTCGCCGGGCATCGGATACAACGGCGCGCGGGCCGCGGGGGAGTCCGCTTCGACGATGCCGATTCGGCTGTCGACCTCCGACAGGGGCACCTCGGCGCCGACGGCCGCGACAACGCCGTACAGCAAGACCGCCAGGACCATATTCATCAGCGGCCCGGCCACCGTCACGATGGCCCGTTGCCACACCGGCTTGTTGTTGTAGAAGCGATCTTTCTCGACATGGCCGTAGGTGGCCTCTCGCTCCTCCTCGCTCAGTGGGCTGTCTTCTTGCCCCGCCATCTTGACGTAGCCGCCGATGGGCAGCAGGCCGATACAGTAGTCCGTCTCACCA
>CAYNFA010000861.1:0-1825 GCA_964396345.1 uncultured Thalassobaculum sp. | reverse complement strand
CGCGCCGACCACGCCGACCGGCTCGCGCACGGTGATGGTCAGCATGTCCGGGTGGTGCGGGACGGTCTCGCCCTTGAGCTCGGAGCCGAGCCCGGCGTGGAAGTAGAACGCGTCGGCCAGGATCGACGCCTCGACCCGGCTCTCGGTGCGGAGCGCCTTGCCGGTTTCCAGGGCGATCAGGCGGCCGAGCTCCTCGACGTGGCGCTCCAGCGCCTCGGCGCATTTGTACAGCAGCTTGCCGCGGTCGCGGGCGCGCATCTTCGCCCAGCCCTTCTGCGCCTCGGTTGCCGAGCGGACCGCGCGATCCACGTCCTCGGCGTCGCCGGCGGCGCCGAACCCGATCACCGCGCCGGTCGCCGGGTAGATCACTTCGAAGGTGCCGCCGGAGGCCGAGGGCACCAGCTCGCCGCCGATCAGGTGGCGGCCGGAGAGCGCCTTTGCGAGCGCGAAGGGATCCAGATTGGGCTCGAGGGACGGCGCCTGGCCGTAGTCGAGATCGCTTGCCATCAGGTTCATCGACCGATCTCCTTCAGGATGGCGGCACGGTCCTGGTCCAGGTTCGGTGCCGGGTCGCGCGTGGTGGGGTCGGGAAAGCCGGAGATCTTGATGGGATTCCCGATCACCTTCATCGGACCGGTGATCGGGTCTTCCACGTCGACGATCATGTTGCGGGCGGCCGCCTGCGGATAGTTGACGGCCTGGCCGATGTCGTTGATCGGCCCGGCCGGTACTCCGGCGATGTCGAGCACCCGCATCCAGTGCTCGGTCGGCGCGGTTTTCAGAATGCTCTCCAACTCGGTCTTCAGGGTCTCGACGTTCTCGGCGCGCTTCGGATTGCTGACGTAGCGCGGATCGTCCTTCCATTCCGGCTTGCCGAGGCCGTCGGCCAGCTTCCGGAACAGGCTGTCGTTGCCAGCGGCGATGATGATGTAGCCGTCGCCAGTCGCAAACGCCTCAAACGGGGTGATCGAGGGGTGTCGGGCGCCGAGCGGCCCCGGCGCCGTGCCCGAGGTGAAGTAGCGGATCGCCGCGTTTTCCAGCAAGGCGAGTTGGCAGTCGAACATGCCGATGTCGACCTTGGTGGCCTCGCCGGTCATGGCTCGATGGTACAGCGCCGAGACCAGCCCGACCGCCGCATACAGCCCCGAGCCGATATCGCCGATCGACATCCCGATGCGGGTCGGCGGCGTGCCCGGATGCCCGGTAACGCTCATAATGCCGCCCATTCCCTGAACCACCATGTCGTAGGCGGGACGCGTCATGTCCGGACCGGAATGGCCGAACCCGGAGGCGGCGGCGTAGATCAGCCGGGGGAAGCGCGGGTGCAGGGTCTCCCAGCCGTAGCCGAGCTTCTCCATGGTGCCGGGCCGGAAGTTCTCCACCACCGCGTCGGCGGTTTCGAGCAGAGCTTCGAAAATCGCCCGGTCATCGTCCTGCTTCAGGTTGAGCGCGATGCTCTCCTTGCCGCGGTTGATCGACTGGAAATACGCCGACTTGCCGTTGACGAACGGCCCGTAATGGCGCGCGTCGTCGCCGGTCTCGGGTGTCTCCACCTTGATGACGCGGGCGCCGAGCTCGGCCAGCAGCAGCGTGCAGTAGGGACCGGCGAGGATCCGGCTGACGTCGACGACGGTGGTCCCGGCTAGGGGACCGGAGCGTTCCTGTCGTCCGTCCGCGGCCATGAGCGTGCCTCCCTGATGCATCTCGATTGATGTTTCGGGCGGTTTTAGACCAGCGCGCTGCGGCG
Source organism: uncultured Thalassobaculum sp. (assembly GCA_964396345.1). Classification (GTDB taxonomy): domain Bacteria; phylum Pseudomonadota; class Alphaproteobacteria; order Thalassobaculales; family Thalassobaculaceae; genus Thalassobaculum_A. Next base: position 78 of record CAYNFA010000861.1, on the reverse strand, counting down.
GACAAGGCGAGGCGGGCGGACCAACAGGGCAATTGGGTGAAAGAGCGCGTGACAGTCAGGTGAAGCTCTGAATCGATC
>CAYNFA010000860.1:0-1825 GCA_964396345.1 uncultured Thalassobaculum sp. | reverse complement strand
GGTACTGCACGGAGAACACCGGCCTGCCGTCGACCTTCAGGCCCTCGATGGTGCCGTCGAACAGCGAACGGTGGGTGACGGTGACGCCTTCCGGCAGCGAGCCCTCGGCGACCACGAAGCCGTGGTTCTGGCTGGTGATCTCGACCCGCCCGGTCTCCAGATCCTTGACCGGGTGGTTGGCGCCGCGGTGGCCCATGTGCATCTTCTCGGTCCTGGCGCCCAGGGCCAGCGCCAGCATCTGGTGGCCGAGGCAGATCCCGAACACCGGCTTGCCGCTGTCGATCAGCCGCTTCAGTTCCGGCACCGCGTAGACGCCGGTCGCCGCCGGGTCGCCAGGGCCGTTGGCCAGGAACACCCCGTCGGGCCGGTGGCCGAGGATCTCGTCGGCGGTGGTCGACGCCGGCACCACGGTCACGCGGCAACCCTGCGACGCGAGATTGCGCAGAATGTTGCGCTTGGCGCCATAGTCGACGGCGACGACGTGGAAGCGCGGCGCGTCGAGCCGGCCGAAGGCGTCGCCGCTGCCGTCGTCGGCGAACCGCCAGAGCGTCTCGTCCCAGGCGTAGGTCTGGGAGCAGGATACCGTCTTGGCGAGGTCCATGCCCTCGAGGCCCGGCCAGCCGGCGGCGATCGCCTGCAGGGCGGCCACGTCGATGCGGCCGTCGGGGGCGTGGCAGAGCACGCCGTGCGGCGCGCCGAGGTCGCGGATGCGGCGGGTCAGGCGGCGGGTGTCGATGCCGGCGAGGCCGGGCAGATCGACCGATTTCAGCCAGTCGTCGAGGTGGCGGGTGGCCCGGTAGTTCGACGGGTCGCCGATTTCGGCGCGCAGCACGCAGCCGAGCGAGGCCGGGGTCGTGCTCTCCAGGTCGTTCGGGTTGGCGCCGACGTTGCCGATGTGGGGAAAGGTGAAGGTGATGATCTGGCCGGCGTAGGACGGGTCGGTCAGGATCTCCTGGTACCCGCTCATCGAGGTGTTGAAGCAGACTTCGCCGACCCGCGTGACGGCCGCTCCCAGGCCGCGCCCCCAGAACACCGTGCCGTCGGCGAGCACGAGGGCGCCGGTGGCGCCGGGTGGGGACGAGGTGGGCGCGGAAGGGTCGGGCATTAGAAACTCCGATCGGGCGAAGGCTCGCGCGCACGGGAACCCAGCGAAGGCGCTGGGGTTGAAAACCGGCTGCGAACGGGCAAATTGGCGGGTTGATAGGCGAAAGGCGGACTGTCGTCAAGCTGTAAGAATCTATGAGAAGTCTGCAAAATCAACAGGTTGAGAAATCGTCACGCGTTTGCATGGTCCGGGCCGATCCTGTAATGTCCGCCATCCGCTGCATCGCAGCGTATGACGGGCGACGGCTTCGGTCTTTGGGGAGAACCGACAATGTTGCGCGACCAGCTTACCGTGGCTTTGAAAGATGCGATGCGCGCCAAGGACGGGCGTGCGCTCGCGACCGTGCGCCTGATCCTGGCGGCCCTCAAGGACCGCGACATCGCCGCCCGCGACAAGGGCGTGATGGATGGTATCGGCGAGGACGAGATCCTCTCCATGCTGCAGACCATGATCAAGCAGCGCCAGGAATCGATCCGGCTCTACGAGCAGGGCGGGCGCTGCGAACTGGCCCAGCAGGAGCAGGAGGAGATCGACGTCATCCGCCGCTTCATGCCGAGCCCGATCGAGGGCAGCGAACTGGAGACGGCCATCAAGACGACGATCGTCGAGATCGGTGCCGCGGACCTGAAGGACATGGGCCGCACGATGGCCGCCCTGAAGGAGCGGTATCCCGGCCGCATGGACTTCTCGAAAGCGTCCGGGATCGTGCGCGCCTCGCTG
>CAYNFA010000859.1:0-1826 GCA_964396345.1 uncultured Thalassobaculum sp. | reverse complement strand
CTTTGTCGCTATCGCGATCACCGCGACAGCGATCGAGCTGACCCGGAAAGGAGACGCGCCGTCGGTTCGCGCCTTTGGCCGCGTGGAGAGCACATCGTCCGATCCGTTGCGGGGCGAGTTGTTCCGCTGCGCCCGGTTGGGCGAGGCTGGCCAGCATGATGCCGTCTGCCTGCGCGCCTGGGCGGACAACCGCGAACGATTCCTGGCGCCCGGATCGCGGCCCGCCGAGCGGCTCCCGACAGCGCCCGTCTCATCGAGCGCCGTGGACACCGCCCCTGCCAAAATCGCTCCGAACCCGCCCGTTGCCGTCGATCCCCAACCAAGCGAGGCGCGATAACATCATGGGCGGCACCGGCGTCATCGACCATTTCCTGGAAGTCTTCACCCGCTATATCGATTCCGGCTTCGGTCTGCTCGGTGGCGAGGTCGCCTTCATCGCCACGACGCTGATCGTGATCGACGTGACGCTCGCCGCCCTGTTCTGGAGTTGGGGCGCCGACGACGACATCATCGCCCGCCTCGTCAAGAAAACGCTGTTCGTCGGCGTGTTCGCCTACCTGATCGGCAACTGGAACAATCTCGCTCGCATCATCTTTGAGAGTTTTGCTGGTCTCGGTCTCAAGGCTTCCGGAACGGGCTTCACCACCGCCGATCTCCTTCGTCCCGGCAAGGTCGCACAAACCGGCCTCGACGCCGGGCGACCACTACTCGAATCCATTTCCAGCCTCATGGGTTACTGGTCGTTTTTCGAGAATTTCATCCAGATCGCCTGCATGTTTTTCGCATGGGCGCTGGTGCTGCTCGCCTTCTTCGTCCTCGCCGTCCAGCTCTTCGTCACGCTCATCGAGTTCAAACTATCGACCCTGGCGGGCTTCGTGCTCATCCCCTTCGGTCTCTTTGGCAAATCCGCATTCATGGCCGAGCGGGTGCTCGGCAACGTCATCTCGTCAGGCATCAAGGTTTTGGTGCTGGCCGTTATCATCGGCATCGGCTCGACACTTTTCTCAGAGTTTACTGCGGGCTTCGGCGGTGCGACGCCAACGATCGACGACGCCATGGCCGTCGTTCTGGCTGCACTTTCCCTGCTCGGCCTCGGCATTTTCGGCCCGGGCATCGCCAACGGCCTCGTCTCCGGTGGTCCGCAACTCGGCGCGGGCGCCGCCATCGGAACCGGCCTTGCCGCTGGTGGCGCGGTCGTGGCGGCAGGTGCCGCTGTCGGCGCCGTCGCTTCCGGTGGCGCAAGTCTGGCCGGCGGCGCTGCCGCGGCAGCGCGCGGCGGAGCCGCAATGGCCGGCGGGGCATCTACCGCCTACAGCCTGGGCGCCGCCGGACAATCCGGCGCGGCGGGCGTTGCGTCCGGGCTTGGAAGTGTGGCGCGCGCTAGTGGCAGTGCTGCGATTTCGCCATTGAAGCGCGCGGCATCGCGCGCCGCCGACAGCATGAAGTCGAGCTTCTCCGCTGGCGCAAGATCCGCTTTCGAGGCAACCGGTGGCGCCTTCACGCCGGGTGCCGCCGGCAGTGATGCCGCTGAATCCGCGACCGCTTCTCCTGCGCCATCCGGCGAAGGCCCGCCCGCCTGGGCCAAACGCATGAAGCGCTCCCAATCCATGAGCCACGGCGTCTCAGCCGCAGCTCATGCCGTGCGATCCGGCGACGCCCACGGCGGCGGCTCCTCCATCAACCTCTCTGAAAGTGACCGATAATGTTCAAACGACCTTCCACACACTTCGGGAAAGCAGCCGAACCGGAGACGCCATATCAGCGGGCAAGCCAGGTCTGGGATGAGCGCATCGGCTCCGCCCGCGTTCAGGCAAAAAACTGGCGGC
>CAYNFA010000858.1:0-1828 GCA_964396345.1 uncultured Thalassobaculum sp. | reverse complement strand
GTCATCCTGTTCCCGATGAACCAGCGCGCCGAGGACCTGATGATGAACGCGCCGAACGAGGTGCGGCCGGAGCAGCTCCGCGAGCTCTACATCAAGCTGGCCCTGCCGCCAAAGGCGGCGGGCTGAGGGGCGCGGACGGGCGCTGCATGCCGGGCCGGCGCTACGTCCTCGGGGACCAGGTCGGCCACCTGCTGCGCCGCGCCCACCAGCGCGCCACCCAGATCTTCCTGGAGGGCTTCGAGCCGGCCGCCCTGACGCCGACCCAGTGGGCGGCGCTCGCCCGCCTCGCCGAGGAGGGTACGGCCAGCCAGAACCACCTCGGCCGGATGACCGCCATGGACCCGGCCACCGTCCAGGGTGTGATCCGCCGCCTGGAGGCGCGCGGCCTGGTCGACCGTGAGCCCGACCCCGGCGACCGCCGCCGCACCCGCCTAAAGCTCTCGGCCGAGGGCGCCGACCTGGTGGCGAAGCACACCGGCGACGGCGCCAGGGTCTCGGCCGACACCCTCGCCCCGCTATCCGAGGCCGAGGCGGCGACGTTCATCGAGTTGTTGCGCAAGCTGACGTGACGGCCGCAGCACGAAAAACGGGTGCGCAGCCTGACATTTTACCTGCCATAGTCGGACTTCATTCCTTGGAGGTGGTGGGGGAGGGAGCCTGATGCGCGCACTATGTCAATCTGTTACCCGAGCCGTGGGCCGTCGCGTCATTCACTTCGTGGCGTTTGCAGCGGTGGCCGTCAGTGCCGCAACCGCCGGGGCCGAGACGATCGCCGGCCGCATCGCAATCGACTTCGGCGGTTCGCAGATCTGCCTCGGTGTCATGGGCGAGCCACAGTCAGGGGTTGAGACCACGACTGTTGCCTGCGATTCCGCGCCGAACTGGTCGATAGGGAGCTGGTCGAAGGCGCTCTCCAGTTTCAGGATCGCGTTCGGCACTGGCGGTGACAGTGGCCCCGTCTCCACGAATCTATGCCTCGACGTCGACACCGCCCATCCGACAGAGGGTGAGAAGGTCGGCCTGTATCTCTGCCATCCCAGCACCTCCGTCAATCAGCGCTGGGCCTGGCCCACTCCGCAGGACGGCGAGCGGCCGGACGGCGCAGCCAATCTCGCCTCCTCCAGCCCGCAGAAATGCCTCGCCCCGGCCCAGGAGGGCGCACAGCTCTACGTCGTCGCCTGCAACCCGGCGACGCAGCGTTGGTACATGTTGCCGGCGGCGGTGCAGCCCGCCCAGTCGCAGATGTTTGAGGCACCTGGGACGTTCACCGCTCCCAAGGCCGGAAGGTATCGTGTGCTCGCCATCGGCGGCGGCGGTGGCGGGGCGTTCGACGAGGGTGCCGGCGCAGGATCCGGCTACGTCGTCTATCAGGAGATCCAACTCGCCAAGGACCAAGCCGTGACCGTCACGGTCGGGGCCGGTGGCGCCATTGGTACGAACGCGAACAAGGCCGGGCTGGACGGCCAAGCCACGACCTTCGGGACCCTGTTGACGGCAGCCGGCGGCAAGGGCGGGCCGGGCAGCAACCTGCCGGGTGGTGACGGCGGCTCCGGCGGTGGCGGCGACCCGAATGGCAGCCGCCAGTCCCAAACCGGAGGCTCCGACGGCAGCGACGGCACGAACACCGGTGCCGGCGGAGGTACCGGCCAGGGAGCCCAGGCGTTCAGCGGCTCGTTCGGCAATTTCGTCACGGTTCAGCTGACATCAGGGGCCGGCGGATCGACCAATACCCCCAACGGATCAGGCGGCGGTGGCGGTGGCGGGCTGGTGGTCGGCGACCAGACCCAGGTCAGCGCCGGTCCGAACCAGGCAGACTTCGCCAACGGCG
>CAYNFA010000857.1:0-1832 GCA_964396345.1 uncultured Thalassobaculum sp. | reverse complement strand
CTTTCGCGGCGAGGCGCTGCCGTCGATCGGGGAGGTGCGTCGGCTAGCCATCACCAGCCGCACCCCCGGCGCCGGCTCGGCGTGGCGCATCCGGGTTGAAGGCGGCGCTGTCGGCGCGCCCGAGCCGGCGGCGTTGTCGGCCGGCACCCGGGTCGAGGTGCGCGACCTGTTCTACGCCACCCCGGCGCGTCTGAAATTCCTCAAGGTCCCGCGCACCGAGCAGGCCCACGCGGTGGAGATCCTGCAGCGCTTGGCGATGGCGGCACCGGCGGTCGGTTTCACCCTGTCCGACGGCGCGCGCACCGTGCTGTCCCTGGAGGCGGCGCAGGGCGAGTTGTTCGAGGCCCGGCTGGACCGGCTCGGCGCGGTGCTGGGCCGCGACTTCGCGGCCGACGCGCTGATCATCGACGCCGAGCGGCAGGGCCACCGCCTGACCGGCTACGCCGGCCTGCCGACCCTGCACCGCCGCACCAGCGCCCACCAGTACCTGTTCGTGAACGGCCGACCGGTGCGCGACAAGCTGCTGCTCGGCGCGGTGCGCGGCGCCTACATGGATTTCGTGGCGTCGGACCGCCACCCGATGCTGGCGCTGTTCCTGGAACTGCCGGCCGACGAGGTCGACGTCAACGTGCATCCCGCAAAGACCGAGGTCCGGTTCCGCGACGCCGGGCTGGTGCGCGGGCTGATCGTCGGCGCGCTGAAGCACGCGCTCGCCGCCGCTGGCCACCGCGCCTCGGCGTCGGTCGGGGTGGCCACGCTCGGATCGTTCCGGCCTGACGGATTGCGGCCCCACACCGGCGCCGCCACAGGGTCCTGGGGCGCGCCGCGATGGACTCCGCCGCCATCGGCCGGCCTCGCCGAGGCGCAGGCGTCCTGGCAGGCGCCGATGCCGGCGCTGGACGGCACCCTGGACCTAGGGGCCACCCCGGCGGCGCGGGTGATCGACGGCGACACCGTCGACCCGGCGACCCAGCGCCACCCGCTCGGCGCCGTCCGCGCCCAGATCCACGCCACCTACATCGTCGCCCAGACCGAGGACGGGCTGGTGATCGTCGACCAGCACGCCGCCCACGAGCGGCTGGTCTACGAGCGCATGAAGGAGGCGCTGGCGGCCGGCGGCGTCGCCCGTCAGGCGCTGTTGCTGCCCGAAGTGGTCGAGCTGGAGGAGGCGGCGATTGACCGCCTGGTGCAGCGCGCTGCCGAGCTGGCCGAGCTTGGCCTGGTGCTCGAGCCGTTCGGCCAGGGCGCGGTGGTGGTGCGGGAGGTGCCGGCCCTGCTCGGCCGGACCGACGCCGCCGCCCTGGTCCGCGACCTCGCCGACGACCTGGCGGAGGTCGGCGAGGCGCACTCCCTGACCGACCGCCTGGCCGAGATCTGTGGCACCATGGCGTGCCACGGCTCGGTGCGGGCCGGCCGACGGCTCGGCGGCGAGGAGATGAACGCCCTGTTGCGCCAGATGGAGGCGACCCCGCATTCCGGCCAGTGCAACCACGGCCGGCCGACCTACGTCGAACTGAAGCTCGCCGACATCGAGCGGCTGTTCGGCCGACGCTAGCGGTCCTGGCCGACTCGGCGCCACGCGTGGGCCGGGCCCCTCCCTTTTGTCGTCCCCCCGGAAGCCGTGGCGAAGTTGCGGAGCGGCGGGCGGGTCCCGGCTCGCGCTGCGCTTGGCCGGGATGACGACAGGTTGGGAGTGGGGTGCCGTGCGTTGATCTCTCCCGACGTCATCATCAAGGCGGTGACCGGCCACCCTTCCCCCCCTGTCATCACCCCGGACAGCCGTGGCGAAGCCGCGGCTATCCGGGGGCCACGGAGCGACGGCGGCTCGCCGA
>CAYNFA010000856.1:0-1836 GCA_964396345.1 uncultured Thalassobaculum sp. | reverse complement strand
CCGAGATCTGGAAGGCGGTATTCGCGCTCATTGGGGACTTCCTCGGGTTGCCGAAGCCCGGTTCATCGCGGCTTCGTTGGGTCGCCGGCATCGTGGCGCCGCCGCCCGCGTCGGGCAAGGGCGGAGCCGTTGGGAGGGGTTCAGACGGTCGCCGCCTGCCACAGGATGCGCAGCGCCAGGGCGGTCAGGATCACCCGAAACCCGATTCGGAACAGGCGTTCCGGCAGGCGGACGACGATCGCCTTGCCCGCGACGGTGCCGGCGAACCCGCTGGCGATCATGGCGGCGATCAACGGCAGCCAGGGACCGAAGGCGAACCCGGCAACGGTGAAGGCCGTGACCTTGAGCGCGTGCTTGAGGCTCATGCAGGCGGCGAAGGTGCCGATCGTCGCCTGCCGATCGCCGAGGCGTTCGGCCGACAGGAAGGGTGCCAGGAATGGGCCGGTGGCGCCCACGAACATGGTGATGAACGCCGTGGCGGCCCCCACGAGGGTGAAGCCACGCACCGGCACCGGCCGCGAGCCAAGCTTGGGGGCCCAGGTGGAGACCAGGATGAACACCCCGATCAGCCCGAGCAGTACCGGTCTCGGCAGGTTGATCGCCACGCTCGCGCCAACCGTGACGCCGACCACGGCGCCGAGGGCGAACCAGCCCAGGATGGCCCGCCGGACATGCCGGTGGAACAGCGCGGCGCGGCCCAAATTCGACCCCAGCTGGACGACCCCGTGGACCGGGATCAGGACCAGCGGCGGCACCGCCCCGGCCATCACAGCCAGCATCAGCAGGCCGCCGCCGATCCCGAGGGCCGCGGTCAGCATGGACGCGGCGAAGCTGACGGCCACCAGGGCGATCGCGACCCAGGGATCGAGACCGGCCGGCACCACCAGGGCGATCAGGTCAACCACGCGCCGGTCACTCCAGGCCGGCGGCGGCGTTCATCTCCGGCAGCAGCGCCACGCAGGCGCCGAGGTTCTCGCGAACCTTGGGACCCGCCTCCTCCGGCTTCAACTCGATGATGGTGCCGACGATCGCCGTGCGGTCGACCACGTGCTCGACGAACCATGGCTCGCGATGGGCCTGCGGCAGGTGGCGCGCGCTCAGCGCGTCGATGACGCGGATGAACGCCTGGCGGTTGGTCTCGTGGGGCTCCACCGGCAGGTCCATCTGGTCGAGCGCGGCCTGATGGAAGGCGGCGCAGGAGGCGGCGATCGCCAGGAGTTCCTTGTCGCGCTCGGGCGTCGCGGCGGCGTTTGCGGCGGCCAGCAGCGGCACGGCCAGCCCCGCGGCCAGGGCCAGAAGTGGTCGACGGATCATCGGTGGTACCCCCTGCGGGCATTGATTATGGTCATCACTAAGCACACCGCCTTCGGCCTCACAATCGCCGCGACCATTGCACGCAGGAGATGCGACCATGATCGACCCCGCCGCCGCCGCCGCCCAGGAGGCCGTCAGGGCCCTCAAGGCGCGGGTGCAGAGCCTCGACGAGAACGCTCTCGACCTGCTGTTCCGCGATGCCCGGACGTTCAACGGTTGGCAGGACCGCGATGTCCCCGACACCCTGCTGCACCGGTTGTTCGACCTGATGAAGATGGCGCCGACCAGCGCCAACATGTCGCCGGCGCGAATCGTCTTCGTGAAGTCGGCGGAAGCCAAGGAGCGGCTGCGACCGACGTTGTCGCCGGGCAACGTCGACAAGACCCTGGAGGCACCGGTCTGCGCGATCATCGGCCACGATCTCGAGTTCTGGCGGCATCTGCCGAAACTGTTCCCCCACCGCGACATGACCGGGGCCTTCAAGGACAACCCGACGGCGGCAGAGACGGCGGCGTTCCGCAA
>CAYNFA010000855.1:0-1839 GCA_964396345.1 uncultured Thalassobaculum sp. | reverse complement strand
GGCACCCTTGATGCCGTCAGGGGGCCGTCCACCCATCACCCCGGAAGCCGTGGCGTAGCCGCTGCTATCCGGGGCCTACGGCGCTGCTATCCGGGGCCTACGGCGCTGCTATCCGGGGCCTACGGCGCTGCGCTTGGCCATGACGACAGGGGGGGCAGGCCTACGCCCGGTTCAGCAGGCGGGCGCGGACGGTGCCCGGCAGGTCGCGGATCTCGGTGAGGATGTCGAACGCACCCTCGACCTCGCCTTCGGCGTCGAGCACGACGTAGCCGATCTCGCCGTCGGTCTGGTAGTGCTGGGCGGCGATGTTGAGGCGGTGGCGGGCGAACAGGTCGTTCAGACGGCCGAGCTCTCCCGGCAGGTTGCGCTGCACCTGGATGAATCGCGTGACCGAGCCACCCTTCGGCAGTTGGACCTGCGGGAAGTTCACCGCGCCGACGGTCGAGCCGACATCGGAGTATTCCACCAGCTTGCGCGCCACCTCGTCGCCGATGCGCTCCTGCGCCTCCTCGGTGGAGCCGCCGACATGCGGCGTCAGGATGACGTTGTCGAGGCCGCGCAACGCGCTCTCGAAGGGGTCGGCGTTGGATTTCGGCTCGCTCGGGAACACGTCGATCGCGGCGCCGCCGAGATGGCCGTCGCGCAGAGCGGCGGCCAGCGCGTCGATGTCGACGAGGCTGCCGCGGGCGTTGTTGATCAGGAAGCTGCCGGGCTTCATGGCGCGGATCGCGGCGGCGCCGAACATGCCGGTGGTCTCCGGAGTCTCCGGCAGGTGCAGCGAGACAACGTCGGAACGCGCCAGCAGCTCGGCGAGCGTGTCGGTCGGCTCGACGTTGCCGTGCCGCAGCTTGTCGGTGCGGTCGAAGTAGATCACGCGCATGCCCATCGCCTCGGCCAGCACCGCGAGCTGGGTCCCGATGTTGCCGTAGCCGACGATGCCCAACGTCCTGCCGCGCACCTCGCGGCTGCCGTCCGCGCTCTTGATCCAGCGGCCCTGGGGGGCGGCGGTCGATTTGGCGAACACGCCGCGCAGCAGCATCACGATCTCGGCGACGGTCAGCTCGGCAACGCTGCGGGTGTTGGAGAACGGCGCGTTGAACACCGGGATGCCGCGCCGGCGGGCGGCGTCCAGGTCGACCTGGTTGGTGCCGACCGAGAAGCAGCCGACCGCCACCAGGGAGCCGGCAGCGGCCACCACCTGCTCGTTCAGCTGGGTGCGCGAGCGGATGCCGAGCATCTGGACGCCCTTCAACGCTTCGACCAGGGCGGCGGGCTCGAGCGCCTTCGCCACCAGCTCGACGTTGTCGTAGCCGGCGGCGCGCAGCACCTCGACGGCCGACGGCGCGATGCCTTCGAGCATCAGGAAGCGGATCTGGTTCTTCGGTCGCGACAGGGCCTTGTGCATCGTCGTCTCGCGGCTGTGGTGCGGTCCGGTCCGTCCGGTCGGGCGGTCCGATCCGGGCGCAAACTGGCAGCAAACGGCGTCGCGATCCACCGCGTCGATACCGCAACCGCGAAGGCTGCCGTTCCCAGGCCGCGGCTTGCATCGCCGGCAGGATCGGCTACCTGTTCGGTATTCGGAAATTCCGTTCGTCCGACGAGGGAGCCGCGCCGTGAGCCACGACCACGATCACCCGATCGACTGGAAGCACAACGGGATCCAGGTGATCCCCGGCGATCAGCTCGACCCCAACACCGCCCAGACCCCGGGCATGGCCCGCGCCGCCGCCATCAACTTCGCGCGCACCGGCGCCAAGAAGCTGTGGGCCGGAACCGTCAAGATCCACCCCAACGCCAAAACCGGTGCCCACCACCACGGCGAGTTGGAGAGCGTGATCT
>CAYNFA010000854.1:0-1840 GCA_964396345.1 uncultured Thalassobaculum sp. | reverse complement strand
CGTCCTCGACCTGTCCGGGATCGGCAAGCACCACCGGAACACCGATGCCGAGGCGGGTCTCGATCCTGACCAACTCGCCGAGGCTGCGGCGCAAGAGTTCGACCATGCCGGAGACCAGCGTGTTCAGGTCGATCGGCTTCGGGTTGAGAGGCTGACGCCGCCCGAACGCCAGCAGGCGGGCGGCGAGTTGAGCGCCCAGCTCGGTCGCCTCCTGGGCCTCTCGCAGGATATCCCGGTCGTCGGCGTCGCCCAGCCGTCGCTCCAGCAGTTCGAGGTTGCCGGAGATCACCGTCAGCAGGTTGTTGAAGTCGTGCGCCACGCCGCCGGTCAACTGGCCGACGGCCTCCATCTTCTGCGCCTGGCGAAGCTCCTCCTCCATTCGCGCGCGCGCGGAGATGTCCCGGATGAATCCGGTGAATACCCGGGTTTCGCCCAGGACAACCTCGCCGACCGCCAACTCCATGGGAAACACGCTGCCGTCCCGCCGCCGGGCCTGCACCGTGCGGCCGATGCCGATGATCCGCTTCTCGCCGGTCCGCAGATAGCGCTCAAGGTAGCCGTCATGGGCCTCGGCGTAGGCCTTCGGCATCAGCAGATGCACGTTGCGGCCGATCACCTCCCCGGCGGCGTAGCCGAACAGTCGCTCGGCGGCGTGGCTGAACGACTGGATCAGGCCATGGGAATCGATGGTGATGATGGCGTCGGGCGCGGTTTCCAGGACCGAGCGCAGCCGCGCCTCGCGCTCCTCGATCATCGCCTGCGCCCGCTTGGCCTCGGTGATGTCCCGGTTGAACTGCAGGACCGACACCGGATCGCCGGCGGCGTTGCGATGCAGCGCCCACTGGCTCTCCACCACCACCTTGCGGCCGTCGCGGTGGCTGTGGACCAGTTCCCCCCGCCACTCACCGGTCGCCAGCAGCTCGGCCTCGATCGCCGGCAGCGGCGCGGGGAAGGCCGTCTGCAGCAGGTCGTGGACGCGCCGGCCGAGCGCTTCCCGCGCTGTCCAGCCGTACAGCCTTTCGATGGCGCGGGTCCAGATCACGACCGTACCGTCGAGCGAGCGAACCACCGCGGGCACCAGATCGAGGGCGTGGGCGTACTCGCGCAGTTGTTCCGCTGTGGTCGGCAACCTGTTGTCCGAGTCGTCGGTCATGGGCTTGGCGCACGGGGTCGGTGGCGCGGCCAGCCCGGTCGCGGGCGGCGGCGCAGTCAAGCACGGCTGGCCGCCTGCCGGAAGCCGTGCAGCCATCGCCCGCGCGCAACCGTCGATGGTTCGAAAAAGCCGTCGAAGGCGGGTTGCCCTGCGGCGCGCCGGACGCCAGCATGGCGGCCGGTCCATCGGAGAGCGTCATGACAGCATCCACCCTCATCACCGGCGGCGAGGCCGTCGTCCGGTCGCTGATCGCGCACGGCATCGATACCGTCTTCGGCCTGCCCGGTATCCAGCTCGATCACTTCTTCAACGCCTTGCACGACCACGGCAACGAGGTCCGGGTGCTGAACGCCCGGCACGAGCAGGGCACGGCCTACATGGCATTCGGCTGGGCCCAGTCGACCGGCCGGATCGGCACCTACGCGGTGGTGCCGGGCCCGGGTATCCTGAACACCACGGCAGCGCTCTCGACCGCCTATGGCTGCAGCGCCAAGGTGCTGGCACTCACCGGCCAGATCCCGTCGGAAGCCATCGGCCGCGGCCTCGGAATGCTGCACGAGATCCCCGACCAGCTCGGCATCCTGGAACGCCTGACCAAGCACGCCGCCCGCATCAACCACCCGACCGAGGCACCGCGCGCGGTCGCCGAGGCGTTCCGGCAGCTCCGGAGCGGCCGGCCCCGGCCCG
>CAYNFA010000853.1:0-1842 GCA_964396345.1 uncultured Thalassobaculum sp. | reverse complement strand
GTGTTCGGCCAGGCTGCTGGGCGACGTGGTGATCGACGTGCCGGAGACCAGCCAGGTCCACCGGCAGATCGTGCGCAAGCGCGCCGAGGCGCGCGCCATCGACATCAAGCCGATCCACAAGCTGCACTACATCGAGGTCCGCGAGCCCGACATGCACGACCCGTCCGGCGACTTCCGGCGGCTGTGCGAGAGCCTGCGCGAGCAGTGGCCGGACTGGGGCATAGCCCAGGACGTGAGCTGCGACCTGCCGGTGCTGGTCGAGCTGCAGAAGGCGCTGCGCCGCGGCGACTGGAAGGTCACCGTCTGCCTGCGCGAGGGCCGCCGCGTGGTGGCGGTGTGGCCGGGGTTCCGCGACAAGCTCCACGGCCTCGCGGTCGACATCGGCTCGACCACCATGTCGGCGCATCTGTGCGAGCTGGCGACCGGCGAGGTGCTGGCGTCCGGCGGAGTGATGAACCCGCAGATCCGCTACGGCGAGGATCTGATGAGCCGGGTCAGCTACGTGATGATGAATCCCGGCGGCGAGGTCGAGCTGACCCGGGTGGTGCGCGAGTCGATCAACTACCTGGCCACCCAGGTCGCCGAGGAGGCCGGGATCACCCGCGAGGACATCATCGACCTGGTGTTCGTCGGCAACCCGATCATGCACCACCTGCTGCTCGGCATCGACCCGACCGAGCTCGGCGGCGCGCCGTTCGCGCTCGCCATCGACACCGCCGTCAACCTGAAGGCGGCCGAGCTCGGGCTGACGCTGCACCCGAACGCCCGGGTCTACGGCCTGCCGTGCATAGCCGGCCACGTCGGCGCCGACACCGCGGCGGTGATCCTGTCGGAGGCGCCGCACAACCAGGACGCCATGACGCTGATCGTCGACGTCGGCACCAACGCCGAGCTGGTGCTCGGCAACCGAGACCGGCTGCTGGCCGCCTCGTCGCCGACCGGCCCGGCCTTCGAGGGCGCGCAGATCTCGGCCGGCCAGCGCGCCGCACCGGGCGCCGTCGAGCGGGTGCGGATCGACCCCGAGACCCTCGAGCCGCGCTTCAAGGTGATCGGCAGCGATCTGTGGTCGGACGAGCCGGGCTTCGAGGAGGAGACCCGCCGCACCGGCGTCACCGGCATCTGCGGCTCCGGCATCATCGAGGTGCTGGCCGAGATGTACCTGGCCGGCATCCTCAAGCCCGACGGCACCATCGACGGCGTTGCCGCGGCGCGCAGCCCGCGCATCGAGGCCGACGGCCGGACCTTCGTCTACCGGCTGTCGCCGGAGATCTCGATCGTCCAGAACGACGTGCGCGCCATCCAGCTCGCCAAGGCGGCGCTGTACGCCGGCGCCCGGCTGCTGATGGACAAGATGGGGGTCGATACGGTCGAGCGCATCGTGCTGGCCGGCGCCTTCGGCAGCCACATCGACGCCAAGTACGCCATGGTGCTCGGGATGATCCCGGACTGCCGGCTCGACCGGGTGTGGTCGGTCGGCAACGCCGCCGGCACCGGCGCCCGCATCGCGCTGCTGAACGCCGAGGCGCGGCGCGAGATCGAGACCGTGGTGCGCCGGGTCGAGAAGGTCGAGACCGCGGTCGAGCCGCGCTTCCAGGAGCATTTCGTCGGCGCCATGGCGATCCCGCACGCGACCGCCGAGTACCCGAACCTGGCGGCGGCGGTGGCGCTGCCGGCGCGGGCAGCGGGCGAGGGGCCGGGCGGCGAGGGCGGCCGCCGCCGCGGCGGTAGGCGCGGGCGGGCGACCGGCTGAGGAGCGGCGGGTGGATCCCGGGCGCAGCCCCTCCCCCTTTGTCGTCATGTATGGACGGCCCCCGTTGGGCAAGTGCGAAAATGCAGCGTCGA